>JAOAAR010000121.1 GCA_026418755.1 Planctomycetota bacterium | reverse complement strand
GGCTTGAACACCGTGAGATGCACTCCTTTTATCTTGGCTTCTATAAAGACCTTGTGATAGCAACCGGAGGACGCTCCACACTGGACAGTTCGAAAAGAGCAATCCAAGCATACCACATAATGAAAGGTTCAAGACACCTCCACTTCGAGACAGATAAAACGGTTGCCGCAAAAGGAATCCTTGTTGGTGATGAGTTGCTCCTTCCCTGCACAACAGGGTTACTCCGCCTCGCCCTTAAACCCCAAGAGAAGGATTTTATCGCCGAAGAGAAAGGATTCTTCAACTGGCGTCCTACAACAACCCCAGCCGGAAGACCAGGTGAACCGCAGATACAGGAAGGTTGCGGAAATCTGCTCCTTCTCGAAAACAGATTGATTACGGGCTATGGCGTATGTCTCTACTCTTGCGAACTCTCCCAAAAGTGATTCTCATCTCCATTCTTCCCTCCTTTCTTTTTGCCGAGGATGCGGAAGTTGCAAACTTTTTTAAAGTTCCATCGGACGATGAAGCAAAGTTAGCGTTAGAGCAAGTAGATGGGACTCTTCAACGAGGCGACTTCGACAGCGCAGCACGGCTTCTATCACTCATCCTCGAACACTCCCAGCAAGACGGAAGACTAGTCGAGGACGGAGATTTCTTCGTTCCCGTCCATATAGCCGTCTCCACAAGATTGGAGAAACTCCCGAAAGATGCAAAGGAACTCTTCAGTGTATCGGTCGAGCCGCAGGCAAAACAGGCACTCCAGAATGCAAAGAGTCCAAAATCCCTTCTCGAGATACTCAGATGTTATCCTCTCTCGAAAACAGCAGAAGAAGCGGCTCTTCTCCTCCTGGACTACTCACTGGAGCGAGGAGATGGCGCAACCGCAATGCTGGCGGTCTCTTTCCTCAAAAAGAAGAACTCTCCCTTCCTGCCCTATGTCCAACTCAAAGCATATGTCGCAGAATCTCTTCGAGGAAACTCCGAAAATCTACGAAGATTTTTAGAAAAACAAGATGTAAAGAACAGAGATTCACTTCTGCGGTTCGCCGTAGCGGCACCAGCGGTGAATCCCACCAGCAGGCAGTCAAACATCCATCCTTACGGAACACTTCCTCTTAAAGTCGAAGAATGCGCATCCCTACTTAAATCAGTCTCCATCTTAACAAAAACGGAGACCTTGTCGGCAGGAAAGCAGAATCTTTTTCCTCTCCTTCTTGAAGAGAGAATATACATCTGTAACATCGCAAGGATTGAAGCCTACGATTGCTCAGGCAGGCTCCTTTTCTCTCGCAACTTCTCTGAGGAAGAGACAGAAGAGAGAAACACCTGCCCTGTGCCTGCGACGCTAGCAACAGATGGAAAACTTCTATTTGGCGTCTTCTGGTCAGACAAGGAGAAAAAAAACCATCTTTACGCACTCAATCTCAAAGGAGAGACGGTCTGGTCAACATCCGACATATTCGACCCGTTTTTAACGCGGCTCAAAATGTGCAGCGCCCCACTCGTAGCAAACGGCTCCGTCTTCGTCGCCGCATACCTTATAGAGCGTGCAGATTGCCATCTCTACATCATCTCCTTCACCGTCGAGGGAAGGTTCGCCTGGGCTACATATATCGGCTCTTCCAAAAACATTCCTCCTGCTGTTCCTGCATTGCCCCGCATACAAAGAACAGTCTCCCCCCAACCGTTATCCCCGGTCTCCTTGTCATCTACAGAAGAGACCCTTCTCTTCTGCACCAACTCGGGAGCAGCAGGCGCTCTTGACCTGACTTCAGGCTCAATCGAATGGATACACCTTTACCCGATTCGGAAAGAACGCAAACCAGCAGGCCCTCCCCCAATCACTTTCTTCGAAGATGACGAAACACAGTCAGTTTTTAATCCCCCCTTTGTGAACCAAATTGTTCACAAAGAGAAAACCTGCCAAGTGCTCTCAATCGCACCGATGGACAGCGACATAATCTGCGGCTTTGACACTGAAAACAGACGCATCCTGTGGGTACTACCCCGCTACCGTAAAACTTTCCTCTCCACTCTTGATGACGGAAACCTGGTCCTAGCAGAAGAAGAGAAAGAGAAAAGACGCCTTACGCTCATCAATCCACCCACAGGACGCGTCCTCTGGCAAGGCAGTCTTACCGATTCTATCTTGTGCGCGCCCACCACCCTCAAAGATGGGCTGTTGGTGCCGCTTGACTCGTCCGCCACCCTCCTCCTATACGACAAGGAAAAAAAGAGACTCAGGGAATATTCTACAACCACACTTCCAAAACTCCGCCCCGAACGGCAAGAAGGCAGATTCTTCACACGCACCATACCCGCTGTGCACGCCAGTGGGCTCTTCTTCTCTATAAAAGAGACCATCTTTGTCCTTCATCCAGCCGGCACCCTCGCCATCCTCGGCAAAAAATAAAAGTGGCAAAACAAAAGTGAGTTAAAAATCTTCTTGACAAAAAAAGAGCCTCTACCACATCGGAATCTAGCCCAGCAAACAGGCTCAGATGCAGAATTGGTGCTTTTCAGATAGCAAAACCAGCATACTCCGAAGAAGAACTCTCTTGCGAAAC
This sequence comes from Planctomycetota bacterium, assembly GCA_026418755.1. Classification (GTDB taxonomy): domain Bacteria; phylum Planctomycetota; class SKW154; order SKW154; family SKW154; genus SKW154. The sequence continues at coordinate 3,789 of JAOAAR010000121.1, read as the reverse complement.
GGCTCCCCTTTCCGTATCATAGTTGTAGATTCTTTTGGATTAAGAGATGGGATTTTATCATCTAATCTGGCTCGTGGGGTTCGTTGTCCTCCTTCTTGCAACAGGAGGAATACTTGACGAGAAACTCCGCTCGCGGACTCTGCGGCTCACATTCGTTCCAGGATTCCTCCTCACCGCAGGTCTCAGCGCTCTCTTCTGCGAAATCGGACGCATCGACAAGCGCCATATCGCTGTCCTCGACCCCAGAAAAGAGACAGAATCCTACCTCGAAAACGCCAGCAGAACAAAACGGTATCTCCTCACCCTCGGCCCCTTCCTCGTAGAGTTCGCCCTCCTCTGCCTCACCTTTTATCTGTTAGGTCTGCGAGTCAAAGTCACAGGCGTATGGGATGCCAATCTTCCAGAACTGTTAGCAGTCTTGCAGCGGTTCGGATATACGCTTACCGATGTGTTGGTCGGTGCACTCAACCTACTTTATAACGCTCTCATCGAAGCATCCAAAGGAAAATTCCTCGATGTAATATGCCTTTATGTCGCAATCTCACTTCTAATCGCAATGATTCCGCCCAAAAAACACGCCAAAAGAATCCTATTGGGATTCACAACACTTGGACTTCTCTCGTCGCTTTTCTCGCTCCTAGGGCTAAAGATGGAATTCGCCAGACGACCTCTTGAAAGCATAGGAGCAGTCCTCGCAACAGCAACAGGGCTCGCTTTCTGGGTGTTCGCCGTAGCGGTCATCTGCGTCTGGTTGCCGAATAAACTTTCGAAGCAGAAAAAAGAATCCTCATACAACAAAACAGGAGGAGAACGATAACCTATGCTGAAAGTAAATTGGGGAAAAAAGGCGAAAGAGATAATCCAAAATATAGACATTCTGGTCTGCGCACGCTACCCATTGGTCTACATCATCAGTTACGAAGAAGAGCGCGTGAAAATGGCTCTCGAAGACATCTGCAAGAACCGCCAAAGAAGCCTCTATGTCTGGACTATCGCAGACGGAATTTTCGATGCAAGCGGCACACAACTCCACCGTGCCTCACAACCTTACGAAGCATTGACCCAAATCCGTAAAAACAAAGAAGCCTCAGTCTGGATTCTCAAAGATTTCCACTCTTACCTGAACGACCCTCTAATCGTTAGGTTCTTACGCAACCTTACGGACGAATCACGCACAATAGGACGTACTCTGGTCATCCTCTCCCCCTCACTCTCACTCCCTCCCGAACTGGAAAAAGAGATAACCGTCATAGAGTTTCCCTTGCCGACATACGAAGAGGTCGAATCTCTCCTTGATGCAATGATAGAGCGCTACAGCAAAATGGTAAAAGTCCACCTGAGCGACGAGGTAAAAGAGAGAATCATCCACTCTTCGTTAGGGCTTACTCTCGGAGAGATAGAGGGGCTCTTCTATCAAGCATTGGTGACAGGACGCTCTCTGGACAACACCGATGTAGAACTTATTCTGAACGCGAAAAAGGAGTTGGTGAGGCGCTCCGGTATACTCGAGTATATAGAGCCGACTCAAACGATGGAAGATGCAGGCGGACTCTACGAGTTGAAGCGTTGGCTTCAAAAGCGGAAAGACGCCTTTTCGGAGGAAGCCCGAAAGTTTGGGCTACCTTACCCCAAAGGAATTCTCTTGGTCGGTGTCCAGGGATGCGGCAAAAGTCTTTGTGCGAAAGCAACAGCAGCGCTCTGGAGACTTCCACTTTTAAGGCTGGATATGTCAAAAATCTTCTCAAAATACATAGGCTCTTCAGAGCAGAATACAGCATATGCTTTGAAAGTGGCAGAAGCACTTGCCCCTTGTGTCCTGTGGATTGACGAAGTCGAAAAGGCTTTCTCAGGCGCCCAGAGTTCAGGACTCTCAGACGCAGGCACAACAGCACGCGTCTTCGGTTATTTCCTCACATGGTTACAGGAGAAAGAGAACGCAGTCTTCGTGGCAGCAACAGCAAACGATGTCTCACAACTCCCCCCAGAGTTCCTGCGCCGCGGAAGATTCGACGAACTCTTCTTCGTAGACCTACCAATCCCCTCCGAAAGGAGTGAAATTTTTAAAATTCACCTTCGAAAACGGAACCGTTCCCCAAACAATTTCAACATCAATCAACTGCTCGCCGCCTCCGAAGGATACACAGGAGCAGAAATAGAGCAGGCAATCATCTCCGCCCTCTATGACGCCTTTGACGACGGAAAACGCCCTCTTACTACCGAAGACATCATCCGCTCATTAAAAGAGACCGTGCCCCTTTCAGTGACAATGGCAGAATCCGTAAATAACCTGCGCCGCTGGGCTAAAGGGCGTTGCCGCCCAGCAACAGGCACAATAGATTAGGAGGTTCTGAACATGAGAAGAGCAATGATTGGTTTGTCTGTCCTCTTGTTCCTCGCAATGGTAGCCATAGCAGCGGACAAGAAAGAATACGACTTAAAACTCAAGTTCACAAAAGGAGAAAAACTCTACTACAAATGCGACACCAAAGGCTCTCGAAAGTCCCTCAACACAAACGAAGAGAGTCAAGAGACCTCTATCATTGAGCACGAAGTAAACGATGTATCTGAGGATGGCACTTCAAGCCTCGTCATGAAGATTCTCAAAATAGTCCAGAAATCCGATAAGGGTGAATACGACAGCGAAAAAGGAAAGAAAACAGTTCCAAAAGAACGCGCTGATATGTTGGATTCTCTGCTCGAAAAACAGTTGAAAGCAAAAGTGGCTCCAAACGGAGAACTGAAAGAGACAGAAGGCGAAAAAGAGATAGCCGAAGAGATAATCAAAGGAATGGGCGACAACCAAATGCTCAAAATGATGCCAAGAGAGATGGTACAAAAAATGATCGAAGAGACCGTAAAAACATCTTTCGGTATGCTTTTCTTCTCGTTTCTGCCGAAAGAGAAGGTGACTGTGGGAAAAACCTGGCAGTTTGAGCAAAAACAACCCCTCATAAAACTCATCTGGGAAGCAAAACTGAAGTCCGTAAAAAAAGAAAAAGATAAAGAAATCGCAGAGATTGAGATGACACTCAAAGATGTAGTCCTTGAAGCAGGTGATAACCCCATGATGGGAGGAATGGTGGAAGTCGAAAAGAATTATACAGGCAGCGGAAAAGCGAAATTCAACATAAGTGATGGCAGAACGACTCTTATCGAGATGAACAGCCAGTACGGTCTCAAAAACAAAATGACAAACGCATCCGTCTCAAGCCAGAACACCTCTCTCAAAGCGGAACTTCTTAAAGAACCTCCCAAAATAGGCAAGTAAGAAGAAAGAACTTCTAATCCGTTTCTCCTACTTCTGTCAACAGTTGAGAAAAAACGAGTAAACCGCTTGCAAGCAAGCCTCGGCTTAAAAACCGGAACAACGGCACTACCACTACCTATCGCCAATTTTCTCAAAAAGAGATTTGAACTGCACCCTAAAATCATTAGGAATCTGCAAAAGATACTTCTGCAATTCTTCTTGCGCCTCCTTCACCTCCCCCTTCAAAATTTGCGCACGAATGCGGAAGAACAGAACCAACAGCGCCTCCTGACTCATCGCTTTCTCTGCAGCATCTCTCACTATCTCTTGGGTCTCCTCTATCAACCTTTCTGCCCCCTTAAATCGCACTCCTCCTCCCTTCGGCTCCGTTTGCCCCTGCTCCTTTTCCCCCTCTTCTGAGGTAGACGATGACTCCCTACCAAGTGACCTCGTCCCACTTTGAGTACCAGTAGGCTCCTTCTGCTGCGCCGCTCCACCACCCCTCTCCGCTTCCCTTCCCCCGCCCTTATCCTGTGCCCCAC
>JAOAAR010000120.1 GCA_026418755.1 Planctomycetota bacterium | reverse complement strand
GCTCTCAAGCGCTTAAAATGCTCCTTTTGCTCGACTCCAAATCGTTGCTCCTCATCTATTATCACAAGCCCAAGGTCGTGGAATTCAACATCTCTTGATAGTAATCTGTGCGTACCGATAATAATGTCAATCCTCCCTTCTTTCAAGGCATCTATGACCGCACGCTGCTCTGCAGGTTTTCTGAATCTGCTTAAAACCTCCACTATGATAGGATAATCTGCAAACCTTTCAGAGAAGGTGCGAAAATGCTGCTCAGACAGAAGGGTCGTCGGCACAAGAACCGCCACCTGTTTACCGAACTCAACCGCTTTGAAAGCCGCTCGCATCGCAATCTCCGTCTTCCCGTAACCCACATCTCCTGCCACCAGAAAATCCATCGGACGAGTGCTCTCCATCGCTCTCTTCACCTTATCCACCGCCTTCAACTGGTCTTCCGTCTCAGAATAAGGAAACGCCGCTTCAAATTCTCTCTGCGATACAGAGTCCCTCGGATACGAAGCCCTCCTGTTCACCATCCTCTTCGCCTGCACAAGAAGCAACTCTTCAGCGAGCCTTCCAAGAGACTCTTTCACTCGCTCCTTTCTGCGCACCCAGGTTGTGTCACCCAGGCGTGAAAGAGGTGGACTTGCCCTTCCTGCTCCGATATAGCGATGAACCTTCTCTACTTCAAGAACCGGCAGATAGAGCAACGCCCCCTCAGAGAATTCAAAAACAAGGCTTTCTTCTTTCATTCCCACTTCACCACCTCTGTGAACTCCGCGAAACCTGCAGATTCCATAATCTGTGTGGACGCAAAAGTCCCCAGGTGCCATCTCAATTTCAAGAGAAAAAGAAGGGGCTTTTGCCTCTGGTTGCGGCGGCAGGCGACTCTTACCAAACATCTGAGAGTACGAGAGAACAGCAAACACTTGCGGTGCAATGAATCCCCCCGATATTGCACCATTCTGAAGAACAATCCTTTCCCTCGTCTTCTCCTCACTTATTTCCAGAAACCTCTCTTTGTCTCCCTCCGTTGGGAAGAAAAGAAACAGTTTTTTACAATCCTTTGAACACTCTTCAAGATAGCCCATAACAGCCCCCATGTCAGCACCGAGAACCCGTGCAGGCGTGAACGGAAAATTGACAGAATCCTCCTCTGCTTCTGTCGGAGTCGCACTGAAGAAGATAGATTTGAAAGACAAGAGAAGAGAAACAAGCGAAGCCTCATTCACCTCTTTTTTGCCGCTGGGAAGTACCCCCTCCACAACAACCAGCCCATCACGAGGCAGAAAATCAAAAACGGTTCCCTCCTTCGCTTCCCCATCGGCTCTTAACAGAATCTCAACCTCTTCCACGATTCTTTTCGTCTGCTGAGTCCCTTCATCGAACAGTCTAATACTTTCCACTTCGTCTCCGAAAAACTCGATTCTGCAAGGTGCAGGCGAATCAAAAGGATAAACATCAACTATCCCGCCTCGACGCGAATACTCTCCAGGAACACCCACAAAGTCAGAAACCTCATAGGAGGCTTTCTCCAACCTTCTCACCAGTTCTTGCGGAGAGAGATTGTCAGCCACCTTTATCTTCAAGAATCTGCCCGACAGAAGTTCAGGCGAAGGGACGCTCTGCTCAACGGAACGGAATGTGGCAACCGTTATCGTCGGTGCATCCGAGCGGAGGCTTTCCAGAATGCGCAGCCTGTCCCGCTCCAACGCCGCATTCACTCTTCTCTCCGCCCCCTCCAGAAGTTGTGGAAACAAGAGAGGGTTCATACCGAATGAACAGAAATCGTCAAACACATCTCTCTGCCTTTCCGTGTTCGCACATAGAAAAAGGACAGGAATCTTTCCTTTGACAGAAAGCGCACTCGCAATCAGCGCAGACGCCGCACCAAAAACCGACCCCGCCCTGACTCTCCTTTGCCCGCCCTCTATCAGATGAGTCAGGGCGCCAAACTCCTTCAGCCCCGAAACCTCTTCTATCACTCCTTCCATCTTTCCAGAAAACTCTCTATCAATTTCACCTTCTCCGATTATTTAACTCTACATCTGCTCCATGTTCAATATCCAACATCCTGTGAAAAAGAGAAGACACATAGTAAAAAGTCGTCTGAAAAAAGGGTTTAAGCGAACGAAAAGCGCACCAAGTGACGAAAAAATGTAAGGAGGGGGAGTTATGGGGGAATTTGTGGGGTTCGTTCGGCGGCGAGTAAAGATTGTAGCGGTTCTTATCGCTGCAGTCGCACTTTATCTCATTCCTGCGCACATCATCTCTCCGCTCAGCCGCAGGGTGAATGCCGCTGCAGCACGCTTCTGCTCCTATTTCTCCTCTTCAGTTCCCGACGAAGAAACAGAAACTATTTCTATTGAGCATTTCAAAGCAGCACTGGCAAAAGCAGAACTGGAAAATGCTGCCCTAAAGCGTTCCTTAAAAGCGCTATGTGCCATACGAAAAAGCCGTAAAATCGAGTATCCCCTACTTCTCGCAAAAGTAGTTTTACATACCGACTCTTCTCCAGTTCGCCGCTCGATTGTGTTGGATGTCGGTAGCGAAGACGGAGTAAAAATAGGTATGCCTGTCCTGTGGGGGAGACCCGACGAAGGCGCAATTCTGGTCGGTGTGGTCAAACAAGTCTACCGGAAAGGATGCAGAGCAGCATTGGTCGGGGACATTTTTGTGCGCGTTCCTGTCGTGATAAGCCCATCAGGCGCACAGGCTCTTCTTGCCTCAGACGGTGAAACTCTCTATCTGAAATACCTCGAAGACAAAAGAGTGCGAAACGGCGATGCTGTTCTCACATCCTCCTTCACAGGAGCATTCCCAGAAGGAGTGCTGGTGGGCTATGTCTCTGTCACAACAGATAAAGCGCAGGAGAGAAGATACTCCGTCAAGACACCTCTTAACCCTGAGGGATTGGGTAATCTCTTTGTTGTTCTGATGGAGGCGAAAGAAAAATGAGCCTCTATTTGATTCTCAGAGTTAGCGCAGTTATCCTTCTTTCATCACTCGAACTCCTTTTCACTCCCGAGACGCGCCCAGAACTATCCTTCGGACTATGTCTCTATTTTACCTTCACTCTTTATTCAGAGGAGCCTCTTTATCTTTTCCTCATCGCCGGAACGCTGAAAGATTCTTTAAGTGTTGAACGATTCGGTCTCTTCATCGCCATCTCCGCCGCCCTCTTCATCCTGTCAAGAACCCTTTCCCAATTCTTCTCGCCCACTCTCCCTGTCTTGTGCATCACCTATCTGCTTTCCTCTCTTCTCATCCGCCTGATGTATGGTCTCCACATAATTCTGGATGGCTATTCGCCTGAAGGAATCCTCAACATAGAAGCGATGCTGCCAGCGCTCTCACAAGGTTTGGCTCTCTTGATTCCGCTTTATATGCTCCTCGAAGAATGCCGTCTGGAAAAGAAAAAGAGAGAGATTTACTCGGAGGAACATCTTGGGTAGGAACACTCTTCTATTATTGTTTGCTTTGTTCTCCGCGATAGTGCTAGGGGGCTTACTCTTCCGCCTTATCCAGATGCAAGTCTTCCAGTTCGAGTATTACGACGACCTGGCGGAGAGGAAAAGGTTTCGCCTTGAGGTTCTTGACGCAGGGCGAGGCACAATTTTCGACCGTAACGGTGTTCCTTTATCATACGATTCCATCTGCTATGATGTTGCAGTGGTCATGGACGAGTTTGACCCTACCTTCAACATTGCAAAACTTCTCGAACGGGAAGTTCCGTCATTAGGCAGGCTGAAAGAGATTTTAAGCGGCTTCGATGCCCATCTCTCATCCGTTCTTTCGGGAAGTGTAACAAGTGCGCTCTGTCTTAAACGAATTGATTGCGGCAAGGTGCACAATGAGACGCGGCTCAAAAACTTGAAGGAGAAATATCCTCTCAAATACGGGGCATTGGAAATTGTGACTCTCGAAAACGGAGAGACAAGACTCTTCCTCAATCCGGAAGTTCTCTATCGGAGAATCAGCGTACTCAACCGCCTCGCCGAGATACTCCAGACCGATTTTGAGACTCTCTTTGAGAAATCAGAGAAGATAAGGAAGAGACTCTTTCTCATCAAAAATGCATTCGAGAGAAGATACGAGATGAGCCGTCCTCAGGTTCTTCTCTCCGATATAAGCCGAGAGCAGGCGTTCCAGATAGAACTGAAAGCGGAAGAACTGGTTGGAGTGACGGTCATTGGAAGGAGGAAGCGCATGTACAGAGGCGAGGCGTTTGCGCATATTACAGGCTACACGCGGCAACTGAACGATGAGGAAGTGAAAAAGTATCAGGAAGAGGGAAGACTGGTAAGTCGCGCTTATAACCCTCCCGAGGCATTCGAAAGAATAAAACAGGATTCATTCTTCTTGGACGATGAAGTAGGAGCCTGCGGCGCTGAACTCTCTTTTCAATCCCTTCTTGCAGGCAGAAAGGGAGCACAACTTCTTGAACAGGATATAGTGACAAGACGGTATAAAATCCTCCAAAAAATCGAACCTGAAAGAGGAAAAGATGTCTATCTGACTCTCGATTCTTCCCTCCAAGAAGCACTCTATGATGCGTTTAAGAAGCGAGGGCTTACGGGTGCAGCGGTTCTACTTCACCCCTTCACAGGTGAGATATTGGCATTGGTTTCCCATCCTTCATTCGACCCCAACAGAATAAGGGAAAGCGCTTATTACAAAGCGCTTCTTGAGCCGCCATATCCCCTTCTTGAACGCTCCTTCCGTTCAGCGTATTCTCCAGGCTCCACTATGAAAATAGCGGCGGCAATCGCCGCTCTCTCAGAAGGAACAATAACCTCAACCACTTATTTTGAATGCCGTGGCTACCACAAAAACCCGTCCTCTTTTAGATGCTGGATATACCCGTCAGCACATGGACCACAAAACCTCTCCGACGCTTTGAAACACTCCTGTAACGCGTTCTTTTTCGAACTGGCGGACAGAATGGACGGAGACAAACTGGTAGAATGGTTTCGTCGCCTCGGAATTGGTGAGGCTCCTTTGCTCGAAATAGGCGCCACAAAAGGGGTCTTGCCAACTCGTCAGTGGAAACGGGCGCGCTATGAGGATGCTCTCCGCCGTATGAAGGAGATGGAGACACGGTTGAAAGAACCAGGTGAAAATGAGAAAGAGAATCTGATTTCTCCCATCCGTAAAGAGGCTGCCTCTTATGAAGGGGGATGGCTGCCGAGCGATAGTCGAAATCTAAGCGTTGGACAGGGCGCTCTTCTTGTTTCCCCTCTTCAGGTTGCACGGATGGTCGCCGTAGTGGCAAACGGTGGAACACTGATAAATCCTACTATTCTGCTTGAAAATATGGGAAAGGGAGTCTCTCTCTCCTTGTCTCCTTCAGTGTTAGATAGCGTAAAGGAAGGGATGTGGCGGGCGGTTCATGAGAGTGGAGGAACGGCAAACAAAAGCGGTCTTTCAAAATTCAATGTATACGCAAAGACGGGAACCGCAGAAGTCTCTAAAAAAGAAGGGTTAAACCACGCTTGGATTGCTGGCTTCACCTCCTCGAATGAGATGAAGGTTGTGTTTGCAATTCTGGTAGAGCGGACGAAGGAACACGGAGGGTACATCTGTGCTCCGATTGCCAGCGAAATACTAGAAAAGATGTTTGAATCTAACAAAGGAACGGATAACAAAGATGGTAAAGTATCTTCGAAAAATTGACTGGGCAACTCTGATTCCTGCTCTTATGTTGAGCGGAATAGGACTGCTTTTCATAGCGAGTGCGGCGGAGAATATGGGTTCTCCTCCCCCTCCTTTCGCTGAGCGCCAAATACTCTGGCTGTTCGTCTCTATCCTGGTTTACTTCACCCTTCTTTTTCTTGGATTGAAAAGAATCAAAAAAATGGCTCCTTTTTTCTTCGCTGCCGCCTTTTTGCTCGTCGCCTTGGTGCTCGAAATAGGCACCTACTACAAAGGAGCAAAAAGATGGATTACTCTTGGATGGTTCAACCTTCAACCCTCAGAGTTTGCAAAATTTTCCTACATTCTCTTCATCCCCCTTCTTCTGATTGAGGGAAAAGCAAAAAAAATTACCTATTTTGCTATCTTTCTTGGAATAACCCTTTTGCTCATCCTTCTGATTGCAGCAGAGCCCGACCTTGGCACATCGCTTGTCTTTCTCCCGCTCGGTTTCATAATGGCGTCCGCTGCAGGCACAAAACGGCTCTATCTGGCTTCCGCTTTCCTTATACTCATCATCGCTACGCTCTGCTCACTCGAGCATCTTCGCCCCTATCAGAAGGAACGGATTTTAGCATTCGCCAACCCAGAACCTGTCTCTTATACACATCT
>JAOAAR010000119.1:6119-6349 GCA_026418755.1 Planctomycetota bacterium | reverse complement strand
TCGTTACCGTAACTCATAGTTCTTCTCCTTCTGAAACGATTCTCGTTATGAACGCAAGATTCTCCCGTCGTCTGAAATCGGATGAAGAATAAGGAAAGACAAAAAGGAGGAATCTGTTTTTAAGGGCGAAATCAGCCGCTGTGCGATAGAGTCTGTATTCTTCCCTTTCGCTTAAGTCGTCTGCCACGACCACGACCAGAAATTTTTTTTCTCTCGTAGAGACGATGAAC
>JAOAAR010000119.1:0-6109 GCA_026418755.1 Planctomycetota bacterium | reverse complement strand
CTCTTTTAAAGGCGGTCAACGCTTCTTTATGGGTTGCATCCATAATCGCACTCCTTCTGGTAAAAACTTTAAACTCAATGGTGCGTCATTTTGAGGCGCAACAGGGCGCGCATCAGTGCCGCTTCCGCGCGGGTCAAATCAATCTCTTCTGAGATTTTAGCCTGAGCAATACGCCTTTCTGCGCGTTCTTTGGCTGCTAATGCACGCTCTTTGTCTATCTCCTCTGGCAGTTCGGCAGCCTCAGTGAGAATCAGCACTTCTTTCCCATCTGTCCTGAGGACTCCACCGTGGACTGCGAGAGGTTGGTTCTTATCTCCTGCTGATGCTGCTCCTAATAACTCAACTTTCTCTATCTTGAGCGGCACTATTACAGGGATGTGGTTGGGCAGCAGAGTGAACTCTCCGTCTGGTGCGTGCGCCACAATAGCCTCTGCTTCGGTATTTAAAACCTCTCTGTCGACACTCAATACCCGAACCTTTAGTTTCATCAGACTCATTCCTTATTTTAATGAGAAAGTTTCAGTTTTTCACTCTTTTCTTTTGCTTCATCGAGGGTGCCGACCATATAAAGCGCTTGTTCTGGCATCTCGTCACATTCACCGGAAATGAGCGCCTCGAATCCACGGAGTGTCTCCTCTAATTTCACATACCGGCCTGGTGTGCCTGTGAACGCTTCAGCAACAAAGAATGGCTGACTCAAGAATTTTTGAATCTTTCTTGCTCTTGCCACTATCAGTTTGTCCTCATCGCTCAATTCCTCGATGCCCAAGATTGCTATTATATCCTGCAAATCTTTGTATCGCTGCAAAATCTGTTGCGTCTGGCGGGCTATTCTATAATGGCGCTCACCCACAATGCGAGGGTCAAGTATTTTTGATGTTGAGTCGAGGGGGTCAACGGCTGGGTATATGCCCAACTCGACAATCTGGCGGGAGAGGACTGTGGTTGCGTCGAGGTGGGCGAAAGTGGTAGCAGGTGCGGGGTCGGTCAGGTCGTCTGCTGGCACGTAGATTGCCTGAATGGAGGTGATGGAGCCCCGTTTGGTGGAGACGATGCGCTCTTGAAGTTGCCCCATTTCTGTAGCAAGAGTAGGCTGATAGCCGACTGCGGATGGCATCCTTCCCAAGAGCGCGCTGACCTCAGAACCAGCCTGTACGAATCTGAAGATGTTGTCTATGAAGAGAAGGACATCTTGTCCTTTTTCATCTCGAAAGTATTCTGCCAGACAGAGACCTGAGAGTCCCACTCTGAGTCTTGCTCCTGGAGGTTCGTTCATCTGTCCGAAGACCATTGCGGTTTTTGAGATGACGCCTGACTCTTTCATTTCAAGCCAGAGGTCGTTTCCTTCGCGGGTTCTCTCTCCGACTCCTGCGAAGACTGAGACTCCGCCGTGCTCTATGGCGATATTTCTGATGAGTTCCATAATTAAGACGGTTTTTCCCACGCCGGCCCCGCCGAAAAGTCCTGTTTTGCCACCTTTGGTATAAGGCGCCAGCAGGTCAATCACTTTTATGCCAGTCTCAAACATCTCAACGCGCGTCTCTATTTCGCTAAACGGGGGTGCAGGGCGGTGAATCGGATACCGTTTCTGGTGAGGCACCTCTCCCAGTTCATCAATGGGTTCTCCGATGACATTCAAGAGCCTGCCGAGAGTTCCTTCTCCCACGGGGATGGTTACGGGTCCGCCTGTGTCAATGGCGACTGCGTTCCGTCTTAACCCTTCAGTTGGGGCAAGAGCCACAGTTCTTGCCATATGCTCGCCCAGATGTTGAGCCACTTCACAAGTCAAATTTATGTTTCGCTCTTCGTCAATTATTTTCACCGCATTATATATGGAAGGCAACTTTTCAAACTCGACATCCACCACAGGTCCCATTATCTGACGCACTCTGCCTTTGTTTATGTGAGTCTCACTCATAAGACCCTCCTTTCATTTAAGGGCTTCAACGGTGCCGACTATGTCCAACAATTCTGCTGTGATTGAGCGCTGTCTTGCCTGATTATATTCCAGAGAGAGTGTATCTATTACGGATTGAGCATTATCGGAAGCCTTTCTCATTGCCACCATTCGTGCACCTGCCTCGCTTGTAAGAGTCTCCAAAAGCCACTTGAAAAGTGTGTGGGAGATATACTCCTTAAGGAGGTGATGGCAAAGGGTCGCTGTATCTGGCTCCAACTCATATCCTCCGTTCACTCTTTCTTCTGTTTCTTTTGATGGTTTCACCTTTTCTGCTTCCAGTTCTTTGCTGATTGTGGGGAGCGAGAGCGGAAGGATTTTGAACGAATGCATAGAATGCTGCATCACATTGATGAAGCGGGGAGCGATAACATACACTTCGTCCACAGAGCCGTTCTCAAAAGACTCGACTATCTTCTTTGTGATGGCGTCTGTGAGTGGTAGGGAGAAGGAGCGGTACAGGTCTGAAACTTTCATTAAGAGTTCGAAAGGGCGCTTCTGGAAATGGCGCACCATCTTGCGCCCGCAAGCGACTACTTTTGCCTCTTTCCCTTTTTCTGCGATGAACTGCTCGGCGTATCTTATTATGTTTGTGTTGAATGCTCCGCACAAACCTCTGTCCGCTCCCATCACCACAAAGCAGATTCTTTTTACTTGCGGTCTACTGACAAGAAGAGGGCTTTCGTCCCCTGTTAGTACAGGGAGGACGTTGAGGAGGATTCTGTTGAGTTCTTTACCGTAAGAGCGGGTTATGTGAATTTTGCGTTCGATCTTGCGGAGTCGAGCACCTGCCACCATCTCCATTGCTTTGGTTATCTGTTGCGTATTCCGCACAGAGCGGATTCTGCGCCGTACTGATACAAGAGTGGTCGTTTTCATCGTGAGACGCCTCTTCTAAAGACCTCTTTTTTGAACGATTCTATCACTGCGGAAAGTCTGTTTTCCATCTGAGAATCAATATCTTTTTTATCTTTTATTTCTTTTAAGATTTCTGCCTTATGGGTACGCAGATAGTCCAAGAACTCTTTTTCAAATTTTCTGATCTCTTCGACGGCGACATCGTCGAGGAATCCTCTGGTGCCTGCGAAGATGACAACCACCTGTTCTTCGACGGGCATGGGGACAAACTGTTCTTGTTTGAGGAGTTCCACTAGCCGTTTACCTCGTTCGAGTTGTGCCTGGGCGACTTTGTCCAGTTCCGAGCCGAACTGAGCGAACGCTTCAAGTTCGCGATACTGTGCCAGGTCAAGGCGGAGTCTGCCAGCCACTTTTTTCATTGCGGGGACTTGGGCTTTACCCCCGACTCGAGAGACGCTAATACCCACATTTATAGCAGGTCTTACGCCTTTGTAGAACAGGTCTCCTTCGAGGTAAATCTGTCCGTCTGTAATTGAGATGACATTGGTTGGTATATAGGCGGCGATATTGCCTGCTTGGGTTTCTATGACAGGGAGCGCTGTCAAAGAGCCGCCCCCTTTCTCTTTTGAGAGTTTGCAGGCGCGCTCCAAAAGTCGTGAATGGAGATAGAATATGTCTCCGGGGTATGCTTCTCTTCCTGGCGGGCGGCGTAGAAGTAGGGAGATTTCGCGGTAAGCGACTGCGTGTTTCGACAAATCGTCATAGCAGACTAGGACATCGCGCTTCTCTTCTTCCATGAAGTACTCGCCGATGGCGCATCCTGCATAGGGCGCTATATACTGGAGGGAGACAGGGGTTGCTGCGTCAGCGTTCACGACGATTGTGTAATCGAACGCATTATGCTCGCTCAAAACTTTCAGCACTCTTGCGACTGATGAGCGCTTCTGTCCGATTGCTACATAGATGCAGATGACATTCTGGTCTTTCTGGTTCAGAATCGTGTCTAGAAGAATGGCGGTTTTTCCTGTTGCTCTATCTCCGATGATTAACTCTCGCTGTCCGCGTCCGATTGGTGTCATAGAATCTACAGCCTTTATTCCGGTTTGGAGGGGGGTATTGACAGGCTGGCGTGCGACTACGCCGGGTGCAACGCGCTCGATGGTTCTCGATTTTGTTGCTTTTACAGGTCCTTTTTCATCGAGGGGGTTGCCTAATGGGTCAATCACTCGGCCGATTAGTTCGTGTCCTACTGGGACTTCGAGGATGCGTCCTGTGCGCTTGACAGGGTCGCCTTCTTTTATGTGCTCGAATGAGCCGAGAAGGATGACGCCGATGTTGTCCTCTTCGAGGTTAAGCGCCACGCCGTATGTAGAGCGTGGGAATTCCAGCAGTTCTCCTGCCATTGTGTTTTCGAGTCCGAAGACTCGTGCGATGTTATCGCCGACATAAACGACTTCTCCTGTCTCTGCTGTGTCAACGACACGCTTGAAAGATTCGATTCGCTCTCTCAGAGCGGAGCTTATCTCTTCCGGTCTGATTTTCATTCTCTTATCCTCAATCAGATTTTATCAAGTTTTCTTTAAGCGCCCGAAGCCGCATATTTAGCGAGCCGTCGAGCACTTTATCACCGATTTTTATCCAGATACCTCCTATGAGTTCCTTGTCAACGGTCTCTTTTAGAATTATCTCTTGTTTTCCGTAACGGCGCCTCAAAAATGCGCTTATTCGTTCTTTCTCTTCCTGTGTCAGCGGATATGCAGACTTGACCAACACTTCTTGCTCGTTGAGCCTCTCTCTCATTAGTCTCTCGAACTCCTCTGCTATATCTGTGAGGAGATTTAAGCGCCGCTTGATGGCAAGTAATCGCAGGAAATCAACCACTTTTGGGTTCAGAGAAACATCTTTTAATGCTGAGTGAATCAACTTTTCCTTTATGTGAGAGGCAACTGCTGGATTCAGAAGAAAGTTTGAGAGGTCAGGGTTGGAGAGGACAGAGGCTATGCTCTTTAACTGCTCGTGGACATTACGCAGTTCTCCATCGCTTTCGATAAGTGAAAGCAATGCTTTAGCATACCGTACCCTTAGTGCCTTACTTTTCACTCCCTTTCTCCATTTCGCTCAAGAACTCTTCGACAGTTCTCTTATGCACTGTCTCATCCACTTCTTTCATCAGAATTTTTGCTGCTGCTGCAATCGTGAACTCTGCTAACTCAGCGTGCAGTGCTTTTTTCGCTTTCTCAAACTCCGCCTTGGCTCTCTCTTGCGCTTCCTTCAATATCTGCTCCGAACTCTCTTTTGCCTTCCTGCGTATTCTTTCAGATTCAATCTCTGCTTCGTTCAGTTTCTGGGTCTTTAACTTTTCTGCCTCTTTTGCTGCGCCTTCAAGTTGCTCTTCGTATTTTTGGAGCAACTCCTCTGCCTGTTTCTGTTTTTCAGATGCTGCCCGTAGACTCTCTCGTATAGTTAGGGCTCGCTCGTCAAGGGCTTTTGTGAGGGGCTCCCACAGAAACGCATAGAAGAGCGCTACCAGGAGGGCGAAGTTGAGTATGACGAAAGCCAAAGTGGCGTTTATCTGCACCACGCTTCCTCTTCCCTCAACTACCAACTTACCGTCAAATGCGACAAGAGCCTCTTTTGAATGCCAGTAGCAGAGGAGAGCCAGTTCACGCAACCCTATAAGGACGCCTGGAGCAAAAACTACTCGCTCTTTTCCTTCTTCTTTTACCTTAAGAGGTGCTTTGAGACGATACTCTTTTTCGGCGAATGAGCGGGCAGATTCGTAGGAGCGCTTTCTCAAAGCGTGCTCCTCTGCGGGGACTTTCTCTCCTTCTTTTGGTCCAAGATATGCGATTATTTTGACAATTTTGTGTTTTTCAGAGATGTCTGAGCGGAGTCTGTGCCAATCATCTCCTGAAAAAACCTTTTCGGGGAACCGCATTCCGCTCAACTCGGCTGGCTCTAATACGGCTGCTGGAACATAGTTTTTCTCTGCAAGTTCTTCGAATCCTTTGTCGTCCCCTTTCTCCGGTAGAAGAATAGTGCTAGTTTCAATTTGAGGTATGTCGATTAACTCTTGCGCGTAGAACAGTTGCAAGAAGAAGACGACTAGGAACAGAAGATAAATCGCCCCGACGAGTTTGAGAGCGGTCTTTCCACCCTTTGTCACACTTTTCTCCTCTCCTTGAAACCAGTTTATCCTTTCACGACGAATATCATTATGATGGCTATAACAAGAGAATAGATACCTGTCGTTTCAGAGACGGCCTGTCCTATGAGCATTGTTCGGGTGATGAG
>JAOAAR010000118.1 GCA_026418755.1 Planctomycetota bacterium | reverse complement strand
GTTCTCTGCGTCAGACGATTGAGAGACTACGCTGCGAAAGGGGATTACGATTTTGATGTGCGCCATTTAGAACCACGAGGCGTCGGTACCCTTTACCTCGCATTCGAGCAACTAAAGAAAAGGTTACAAGCAGAAGGACTTTTTGATTCCGCCCACAAAAAACCCCTGCCCCGTTTTCCCCATACGATTGCAGTTGTCACATCACCCCAAGGTGCGGCTGTTCGCGACATTATCCGCACAATCCAAAACCGCTTCCCGAAAGTCCGTATTCTACTTTATGGTGTCCAAGTTCAAGGAGCAGGCGCAGCAGGCGAAATCGCACGCGCTCTCGACATCCTCAACCAACGGGATGACATCTCCGTCATTATCATTGGAAGAGGTGGAGGGTCTCTTGAAGACCTCTGGGCGTTCAACGAAGAGTGTGTCGCAAGAGCGATATACCGCTCTCGAGTCCCAGTAGTTTCAGCAGTAGGGCACGAGGTTGACTACACAATCAGCGATTTTGTTGCAGATGTGCGCGCTCCAACCCCCACAGGCGCAGGACAACTGGTCGTTCCTGACCTCAATGAGGTGCTGCGGAACTTGAATATGCATGTTCGTCGTTGCTTTATCTCTCTACGCCACATTTTAATGCGACAGAAAGAGGCTCTCCGTTCCGCCGCTAAATCCCCCGTATTCGCGGACCCATTCTCACGCCTCCACGACCTCCAGCGCACTCTTGACGACATCTGGCGTCACATCAGAAAGGATATTCTCTCCGCCATTCAGCGAAAAAAGGAGAACTTGAGCCTATTGGGAGAACGCTTAAACGCATCAAGTCCACTCGCCATCCTTAAGCGAGGCTACTCTATAACAACCTTAGCAGGAGAAAAGAGCCCTCTTAAAGACCCCAAAGATGCTCCTCCGGGAACGCTTATCGAAACCCGCCTCTTAAAAGGAAAACTCCTTTCCAAGACTCTTCCTGACCAAACAACACCGCCGCTGTTTTAAGGATGTTTTCTGAATATCAGATGCAGACAGCAACAAGAGTAGAATTGCAAAGCGCTTGGACTTCAACGGGAAGATATTCTCCTCTTTTCCCAGAAAGATTTTCCACCTTTACCTTCTGATACCGTTCTATAAGCCCTATCGTCTCACAACCTGATTTCTCGACAATGACCGTCTCTTTGATGCCTACAAGGCTTCGGCGATATTCTTCTGAAAGGGAATCGGCTAACTCCTTGAGTCTTTTCAGTCGGTCTCTAACGAGACTCTTGGGAAGCCGTTCAGGAAAAGTGGCTGCTTCCGTCCCATCTCTTGGCGAAAATGGGAATATATGAATACGGCAGAACCTTGCATCTCTTGCGACCGACAATGTCTCCTCAAACTCTTTCTCCGTCTCGCCTGGAAATCCAACGATTATGTCGGTTGTGAAGGCAGGTCTGTCAAAGGCTCTTTTCAACCTCTCCACAACTGCAAGAAATTTCTCCGCTGAATAAGGGCGGTTCATCCTCGCGAGAATCTTGTCCGAGCCTGACTGAAGCGGTATATGAAAATGGGGACACAGATGCTGACAACTTGCGAGGACAGAAAGGAGCCGCTCGTCCATAAAGTGCATCTCAAGCGACGAAAGGCGAATTCGAGGAAATAGGGACGAAGAATCAAGAGATTTAACAAGAGTAGCAAGGTCGGTTCCGATGTCTCTGCCGTATGCAGACAGATTGACTGCGGTCAGAACAATCTCTTTGTAACCTTTCTCTGATAGAAAGTGTGCCTCTTCAAGGATGGAATGGATTGTCCTGCTTCTCAAACTTCCGCGAAGATGCCTAACGATACAGTAAGAGCATCCGTGTGGACATCCATCTGCAACTTTTACAAAAGCACGGGAATGCTCAGAAAACGAGTTTATAAATTCAAGTGGCTGGACTTCAAACATTTCAGGAATCTTCTCTTTCTGCTCGTTCGGAATAGCGATGATTCGCGGATGCTTGAACTTGTTAGGTTTATATCCGACCATACAACCTGTAACAATAACAGTAGCAGTAGGAAATTTACGCAGAATGGAGCGAAGAGTCTTAAGCGACTTATGCTCAGCCTCAGCGGTAACGGCGCAGGTGTTCAAGAGTATAACCTCTTTCTCTACCGCTGAGAGTGCCTCTTTTAACAACTCGGTCTCATATTGATTCGTTTTACACCCTATTGAGAAAGCACCGCTCAACATAAAAGAACCTTATATCTTCTTGAGAGTTGTTATGAGATTGAAGATGGGCAGAAAAAGAGAAAGAGCAATTATGAACACGATGAAAGCAATAAAAACCAGCATAATCGGTTCTATTATCTTCGGCAAATTCTGAACGAGACGGTTTAACTCCTGTTCACAGTCCGACGCCAGCAGACTCAATAATTCGTCAACGGTGCCGGTCTCTTCCCCTACTTTAACCATTTGAACAACTATCGGCTCGAACACATCGGCAAGAACGAGGGATTCGGAGAGAGAAGCACCGTCACGAATATTCTCTTTTGCTCCTCGGATGGCTCGTTCAATAACGGAGTTGCCCACAGTGCCGGCTGCAATATCCAGAGCAAGAATGATGTCAACACCAGTTCTAACCATTAGTTCCATTGCTCTGACGAAACGGAGAACCGCCGACTTGTATGTGAATGTAGAGATTATAGGCACCTTAAGCCAGAGTCTGTCAAAAAAGCGTGAGCCTGTTGTGGAGCGTTTAAAGAGAATGAGCGCAACGATTACAGCGGCAACAGCGGCAATAAGAAAATACCAGTAGTTTTGCAAGAAATGGGAAATGGCAAGAAGGATACGCGTAGGAAGTGGCAGAACAACCCCGACACGACTGTAAACCGCCTCAAACTTCGGAAGTACGGAAACGACCAGAAAAGTGGCGACCCCTATTGCGACCAAGAAGATGACCGTCGGGTATGCCATAGCGGAGCGAATTGAAGCACGAAGATTATGCTCCATCTCCTTGTACGCTGCCAGACGAGTCAGGACTGTCTCGATGTTTCCTGTCGCCTCTCCTACCTCCACCGCAGAGACCATCAAGGGGCTAAAATTTCTTCTTTTCGCTCCGAAAGCTTGAGAAAGACTACTTCCCCCGGCAAGAGAATCTCGAATATCCTGAAGTATGGCGCGCAGTCTATGACTCGAGGCTCGCTCAAGCATTAAATCGAACGCAGAAAGTATGGGAATACCCGCACGAACCATTGTGGAGAGTTGTCGCAAAAGAGCCACCATCTCAAAAGACCTGATTCGGGGCTCAGTGGGTATGCCTGTTATCCGCTCCACTAACTTTCTATCAGGCTTTGCCTCTACTGTGATGACATACAACCCCTTCTCGGCTAATGTGTTGGCGACCCCCTGCTCGTTCTCAGCCTCCATCTCTCCTGTTATGGGTTTGCCTAACGCATCCCTTGCTTTGAACTTGAAGACAGGCACAGAAATAAACCTCAATACATTGCACTCTCTTCACCTATCACACGCATCACCTCGGAAAGCGATGTGATTCCTGCTAATGCTTTTCTGATTCCTGCCTGTCTGAGCGTGACCATTCCCGCTGCGACCGCTGCTTCGCGTATGGCAGAAGTGGTCGCCTTTGACACAATCAATCGCCGAATCGTTTCGTCAAGCACCATCATCTCAAATATGCCAGTCCTTCCGTAATAACCTGTCTGGTTGCAATGCTTACAACCTCTCGCTGTATACAAAATCACTTTCTCTTCTAACGGAACTCCGAGTATCCCCTTGTCGTAATCCGTCGCTTCATATTGCTCTTTGCATTCACTACAAAGAACGCGAACAAGCCTCTGACTCAGGGAGCACAAAAGGGTTGAAGCGACAAGATACGGTTCAATTCCCATATCAACTAAGCGAGTGGCAGTAGACGGCGCATCGTTGGTATGAAGCGAAGAAAAAACCAGATGGCCTGTGAGAGCCGCTTGTACCGCTATCTGCGCGCTCTGAAGGTCGCGAATCTCCCCTACCATTATAATATCTGGGTCCAAACGGAACATCGCCCTCAAACCTGTGGCAAAGGTAAGCCCCGCTTTTGGGTTAACCTGTGATTGATTCACCAACTCCAACTCGTATTCAACAGGGTCCTCAATCGTCAAGATGTTCTTCTCAGGAGTATTAATAGTATCCAGCGCTGCATAAAGAGTGGTAGTCTTGCCGCACCCTGTCGGTCCTGTGGAAAGAATCATCCCGTACGGCTGCAAAACAATCTTCTGAAACTTTTGAAGCATTTCAGGCTCGAAACCCAACTGCGAGAGTCCTAACCGAATCCCACCGCGGTAAAGAACCCTCATAACCACCTTTTCTCCCAGTGTCGTCGGATATGTGGCAACACGAAGGTCAATCTCTTTCCCATCTCTCTCTACCTCAATATGGCCGTCTTGAGGAAGCCTCTTCTCCGCTATGTTCATCCCTGCC
Source organism: Planctomycetota bacterium (assembly GCA_026418755.1). Taxonomy (GTDB): domain Bacteria; phylum Planctomycetota; class SKW154; order SKW154; family SKW154; genus SKW154. The sequence goes on along the minus strand of JAOAAR010000118.1, from coordinate 1,930 downwards.
AGAATCTTTATGCGGGTAAGCACAGGCGGCTGAAGTTTTGGAGGCACCTTTATAGTCTCCCTCAAGATGCCATCTATACGAAAACGGACGCACAACCCCTCCTTGCGGGGTTCTATGTGTATGTCACTTGCCCTATCCCTGATAGCCTGTGTGATGATGAGATTGACAAGACGCACCACCGGTGGTTCCTGAGCGAGCCTCTCTTCCTCGCTTATCTTTTCTACTTCGGCAACAGGCGCACCCACACGACTCGACTCAAGCGACTTGACAACATCTCGTACACTGTCCGTAACACGGTAATAATGTTCGATAGAGCGGCGGATTGCCGATTCCGTCGCGACTGTAACCAGCACATCACCCCCTCTACGAGACTGTATCTCATCCACTGCGTAAATGTTGAAGGGGTCAGCGACAGCAATCACTACAGTGTCGCCTAACTGGTAAAGCGGGATAACGAGACTTTCCCGCGCCATCTTCTCAGTGACCGCTTCCAACGCTTTCCGCTCAATAATATAATGGTCTAACTCAACATAGGGGATTCGCAACTGACGCGCAACCGTCTCGGCTATCTGCTCCTCCGTCAAAAGTTTCAGATTGATTAAAATCGTCTTTGTTGGTTCCCCTGTGCGTCGCTGCTCAAGACGCACCTTCTCCGCCTCTACTTCTGTTATCAATCCTTCCCTCGTTAAAATCTCAAGCAGTTCCTCCGCCATGCTCACGCCCCTCTTTGAAATACGAGTTTATAACGGTAACCAGTTTGTTCATATCAAACGGCTTTGTCAGAAATCTATCCGCACCTGCTCGCTCTGACAACTGCTTGAACTTCGCATCAGTCTTGGCGGTAAGCACCAGTATTGGAAGATGCTGAAACCTCTCATCAAACTTGACCAAACGGCAGAGATGATACCCTATAAGCCCGGGAATCATGATATCCAGAACCACAAAATCCACATTCTGCTTCCGAATAACCTCCAACGCACGCAAACCGTCAAAACAAGTGACCACCTCGTAGCCTTCTTGTATAAGCCGAGCCTTTATGTTGTCTCTCGTATCTATATCATCCTCGACAACCAGCACCAGAAACTTCCCATCTTTCACTACAAACCATCCTACAACCGTCTATTGCACAGGTATCCGTATATAAAAGAGTGCACCTCTTTCACCAGGCGACTCCGCCCATACCTCCCCGCCATGCGCCTCCACAATCCTCTTCACTATCTTAAGCCCTAAACCAGAACCTTCCACTTTCAAGTGCTTCTTCAACCTGTAACTCTCCTTGAAGATTCTGTCCAACTCACTCGGCGGAATCCCTTCCCCGCTGTTTGCAATACACAGAAGAAGACTATGCTTCTCTATTTTGGCGGAAACTATAACGGATGCTCCCGAGCCTGCATACTTCGCCGCATTCGTCAAAATATTCACAATTGCTTGCTCAAACATCTGCTCATCAACAACAATTTCTTGTTCTTCAGGTAGATTCACCTCAACAGAGAGTCCTGCCTCTTTCAAAAGGTGCTCCGTCGTATCAAGTGCATTCTCCACAAGACGAGCAAGGGAGACTCTTTTCAATTTCAACTCCTTCTGGGCACCCTTTTGAAGCCTTTCTATAATTGAATTTATCTTCTCAATCTGCTCCACCATTTTTTGAGCCTTAATCTTCTGTGTCGCCGTCAGCTCACCAAAAACTCCTGAAATAAAATTGTCCAAATAGGTGCGAAGAGCAGAAATAGGAGTGCGTAACTCGTGAAGAATCTCCGCGATTGCGCCTGCACGCGACAAATCTGCCGCCTTAAGATTCCTGTTCTCTTTGATTATGGTCTCCGCAAACCTTGCATTCTTGACAGCAAGAGCCGCATACTTCGCAAAAAGCACCCCTCTCTTCAAATCTTCCTCCTTGTAAGAAGGCTTTAGACTTCCTTCATTCCTGTTC
>JAOAAR010000117.1 GCA_026418755.1 Planctomycetota bacterium | reverse complement strand
CTTCTTTATGCGACAAATATGTTAGCCGACGATGAGCCAAATCTCCTTATGAAAATGGCTGAGGCGGCTGAAAGTGGTGTCGTCACACAGGAGATGTTCGGAATCTTCTACGAAATGGCGCAACTCTATTCAAAAATCCAGATGGGAGACCTCATATCCTTCAAAAGCGCGGAAGCAGACGCCTGCGTCCAGAACCTACGCTCATTCATCAGAAGTGTCAGAGATATCCTTGAAAGAAAATTCGGACTTATTGAAGGGATTCAGGGATGAAAGACAAAAAATTTGCTGAATGGACAGAGATTGTAGGAGCCTCGGAAACTCTGAAAACAGCAGCAAAAGTTGCATCTCTTAAAAGCGAAGGAAAACACATTATCAATTTCGGCGCAGGAGAACCCGATTTCAACACACCACCGAAAATCATCGAAGCAGCATACAAGGCTATAGTCGAAGGAAAGGTCCGTTATACCTCAGAACGGGGAATCGAACCTCTCAGAAAAGTAGCAGCGCAAAAAATGAAATCTCTTTACGGAATCTCATACGACCCGTTCAAAGAGACTGTCATCACCGCAGGCGCAAAACAGGCTATCTTCGCCGCACTCTGCTCTCTACTCACCCCAAAAGATGAAGTCATAATCCTCGCACCTTACTGGGTCTCATACCCCGCCATGGTGCAGATTGCAGGAGGCATCCCAGTAATTGTCCATACAAGATTGGAAGATTCTTTCCTCCCTTACCTCCCACGCCTTAAACAAGCAATCACCCCACGCACAAAAGCGCTCATTCTCAACACCCCAAATAACCCCACCGGAATGGTCTACCCGGAAAAATTGGTCCGCGAAATCTCCTCACTCGCCGTAGAACGAGACTTCTATCTCATAAGTGACGAAGTGTATGACAGACTTATCCTGGATGAGAAAGAGAAACATTTCTCACCTGCTATGGTAGGAGAAGAGGTCCGAAAACGCTCTCTGATAGCATTCTCCTGCTCAAAGACATATGCGATGACAGGCTGGCGGGTGGGATATGCTTTCGGTCCTGAACCTCTCATCACAAACATTGCCAAATACATCGGGCAGTCAACCTCCTGTGTCAACGCTGCAGCACAATACGCCGCTCTTTACGCACTCTCAAGCCCCGACTCCGAACAGGCAGCCGAAGAGATGCGTAAAAAGTTCATCCAAAGAAAAAATAAAACGGTCTCTCTTCTCAAAGAGATACCAAAGACAAGATTCATTGAGCCCACAGCCACATTCTTCGTTTTGCTCTCGGTGAAGTCGTATCTGGGGCTTTCTTCGCCTAAGGGAACACCTATTAAAGATGATTCTTCCTTCTGTGAAGCGCTCCTTGATGAAGAATGTGTCGCCACCGTCTCTGGCACTGCATTCGGAGCAGAAGGCTGCATCCGCATCTCTTTCGCCACATCGGACGAAGAGATATCCGAAGGCTGCGCCCGAATCAAACGATTTGTCCTCTCTCTCAAATAATCTGCCAACCACAAGAATCGCAACTGAGCCCACCTCTAACTATCACTCCTCTTCTTTTTCTTGACAGAACGGCTTGTCTCTCTCTAAAATAAAAGACGGCTTGAATGGCAGGATGATACTATGGCAGGAAAATGTGGAGTAGTTTTACAAGGTTTTGACAAGGAGAAGCGAGAAGAGGCATTACGGGTTCTACAACGCTTTCTGGAACTTGGCCCCGGACAGGCGAATGATATACTAGACTCTTCTCCCATAGTTCTGTTTGAAGGATTGAAAAAGTCTGTCTGCGACGCCCTGATTGAAAAAATGGCAGCACTTGTTAAAGCAGGCGTTGAATTAGAAAGCGTCTCCAAAGTCCCAGCCCATCTGCCTCGCATAGACTGGCCTGAGCCGCTGGCAATAGTCGTGGAGACGGAGAAAGAGGTAGAGTCATCGAAAGAGACACCCTCCCCCGTAGAAGAGAAGATAACAGAAGAAGCGAAAAAGCAAGAAGAAAAGCAAAAAGAAGCAGGATTGAAAAAAGAGACAAAAGTGGAAGGGAAAGTGGTCGTGCCGAAATACGAGTTCACGATAGACGAAAGAAACATATTCACCTGCCCTGCCTGCGGCGCGATGTTCCACCTACGAGCAATGAGCAGAGAAGAAGCGCAAGAAGCACGAGCACAGGAGGAGATAAAAAGACTGCTCGACGAGAAAGAAGAGTTCACCCCTCTGCCAGAAGAAGAGCACGACGAAAAAGAAGGCTCAACCATCGAAGGAATCGCCTCTGACGAGGAGTCACTTATAGTAGAAGAGCCACTTCCTTCTAATGAAAAAGAGCCCCTTGCCGTTCCTCTTCCATCCTCAGACCTTGTCCGTCCTCTCAAAATTAATAACGAGTTCCTCGACATCGAAACATTTGAAAAGAAACTCGAAGAGACTTCAACCGAACCGTCCGCCCCTCCAGAGGAAAAAGAAACCGTGAAAGAAGAAGTGAAGGAAGAGATGATGGAAGAAGAGGTGGAAGGCGAAGCGATTTTAGAGGATGAGGAAGGCAAAATCGAAGAAGACTCTGAAAAAGTGGTCTCTGGCGTAACAGCTGCGGAAAAGAAGGAAGAAAAAGAAGACCTTATCAGCGAACTGAATAAGTTGCCAGAAGAGAGTCCCCTTCCTGTATTAGAAGGGGAAAAAGAAGAGGAAGAAAAGGCGGTAGAGGAGTTACCACCTGATGAGTTGCTCAAATACCTCGAGGAGCAGAGAAAACAAAAAGAGAGAGAGAAATTGGCTGCGGCCCGTGCGACGAAACGCCCTGTACCCCTTACGCAAGAGGAAGAACCCTCTAAATCACCAGCAGTAAAGCCGACGAGACTCGCACAATCGCTTCAGAAGCCTCCATTCCTTCAGAAAAAAATAGCAGGCGAACAAGAGCCTACTACTGAAGAGGTAACCGAAGAAGAGAATTATGGAGTAGTAGTCTCACGCCTTGAGACTACAGAGCGCCGCCGCAAAGCCGCACAAATCATGGAAGAAGAACTGAATATACCACTCGAAGAGGGTATGCGCATCTGCTCAGGCGGAATCATAATCAATGTTGCAAAAGGACTGAGCAGAGAAAAAGCATCCTCCCTATATGAAAGATTCAAAGAAGCAGGCATTACAGCCCGCATCACCGAACACAAAAGACGAAGAAGAAGATAACCCACCCTACCGTCGCCTCCGTTCACTCCTGCCCTCATTCGTCGAAGAAGAGTTTCTCCTCTCCTCCTCCAACTCCCTTCTTAACCGCTCATTCTCCGCACGAAGCCTCTCATTCTCCGCTTTAAGAGCGCGATTTTCATTACGCAAATCATATACCTCCCTCACCAGTCGGCAGTTGTCGTAACGCAGACTGCGAATAGTCTCCTCTCTGATTCTCAACTCTTCCTCATAACGACGCCTCTCACTCTCCAACCGCCTCCTTTCGCATTCAACATCCTGCTCCTTCCGCTTAATCTCGCCCTCCCACGATTTAAGCCTCATCCCCTCAAGCCTCAAGTCGTTCTCCAGCCGCTGCAACACCCGCTCCTTCTCCAAAATTGCAGCCACATCAGGACGCACCCACTTACCGTTCAGATATATATACCCGCTCCGCGCCATCCGCTCATCCTCCCTCCTCCTCAGAATAAAGTCCACTTGAGAACTAAACAGCCACTGCCCCTCAAACAACTGCATCCCAAGCGCAAGCCGCGCCTCAAAACACTCCCCATCATAAAGTAGAGCCATCTCAAAAATAACCCTTAAATACACCTCAGGAACCCCTTCGCTCCGCAATTTAAGAGCCAGCAGAACAAGCGCCTTCGAGTCGCTTCTGTCCACACCTTTTAACGCACTATCCACCCTCATCCTCCAATAACTTCCCATCACCTCCTCATACTCCTCCCTCAGCCCCATCTCATCACACCAAAAAGCAACTTTCCTTATCTCCTCAATATCACTCCCCGCCCGCTCCCTGCGCCTCCGATACTCCCCCCTTAACGCCTTCACAAACCCCCTCCTCGCCACCTCCACCTCCTCGCGGAGCTCCTTCTCCTCACAAAAAGCGATAAGAGCACGCCCCCCTTCCACATCATCCTCACTTATCCCCTTCATCCGCCTCTCAAACTCCTTCCACGGAACAAGCCCCCTCTCCACGCGCAAAACATCCTCCCTCCTGACAAAAATCGAACCATAACGCATCCTAACCTCAAACTGTCCGTTCAACTCGACCACTTCACCCTCCAGCCTATGCCCGTTGCGCAGAATAACCACATCACCAGACGCCACCCCCACAACCACCATCATCATAACAAAACTCACAAACCTAACCATCCATTCATCCTCCTCTCTTTCTACTCCACCTCCTTTGACGCCGAAAACCCGCCCCTATTTTGTGACAAGAGACAGGAGAAAATGACAAGAAACCGTCTCCTTTCCATCCTCTTCCATCAAATTGTTACGATTCTGTCAATGAGTTTTCAAAATTTGTTGAGAAAGAGGTTGATGATTGCTATATTGGCAATTATAATTGAGTATAGCATAATGGAGAGCCGAAATGGCAGACATAGGGCTTGAGATAAGAATCCTACGCGAGAAGAAGCAGATGACAAGCAAGGAACTGGCAGAGAAAGTCGGCTTGAGCCAATCGCAGATGTCGCGCCTGGAAAAAGGGCAACGGAGAATAGATGCGAAAATGCTCGAAAGAATCTCCACTGCACTCGGCGTCTCCCCCTCCTACTTCTTCGAAAAAAGAGGCGAAAAAGGAAATGCAGCCACCGTCGAAGATATAGACTTACGCCACCTAACACTTGACATTGGCAAAATAATCAGACAGCGTCGCAGACAGTTACACCTTACACCTGAAGAGTTGAGCGACAAAATTGGGAGAACAGCCCCTTACATCCGAGCACTCGAGGAAGGAGAAATAGAATACCTCTCCCCCGAGACCGTGGCAAAACTTACAAAAGCACTAAAACTCTCCCCTTTTGAGTTGTTCGATGCGCAACAACAGATAGTCTCTGACCTGAAAAGACAGGTTGTGAGATTGAAACAGGCGCACACAGAAAGCACTCTCGGACAGGTCGAAGCAAGCGGAACGAAACGCAAACCCATCCCCATCTTCGGCAGTATCGCATCAGGCTACCCAACAGAGTTCACACTCGAAGGGGTCCCCATCGGAGAAATCGAGGATTACGCATTCGTCCCAAAGTTAGAAGATGAGAACGCCTTCGGACTCTTCTGCATCGGCAACGAAATGGAACAGCAAGGCTCGCCCTCCTTCAAGGAAGGCGACATTCTTATCTTCTCTCCAAAAGCAGAAGTGCGCAACCGCGATTTTGTCTTCGCACGCGTCCGCGGCGAGCGACCACTCTTCCGCCAGATTTTTTATGAAGCGCCTGCAAAAGTCCGCCTCCAGCCGCTCAACTACAACCACCCTCCTCTCATCGTCTTCTCAAGCGAAGTCGTCTCAAATGTGCGCCTCATCGCACACATCTCCCGCCTGTAATAATAAACACTCAAAAACAACCTTCGCCTCAACGCCGAAGAATACTGCGCAGCACCAGAAGAATAAAACGGAAAGTGTCAGGAACTACTCTAATTTTGCTCGACATTCCTCTATTATAAAAACACCCAATCGGCACCGACACAATCCGCAATCTATCCCTTACAGCACGGACTATCAATTCAGATTCCCAGTCAAACCTCCGGCATCTCATCTTAGAGAAGTCAAAAGATGAAAGTTTGAGCGCCCTAAGCCCGCATTGCGTATCAGGAATCTTCGCACCTGTCAGGATACGAAGAACCGCACTCATAAAACGGTTCGTAAACCGGCGAACAAACGGCATCCTGCCCACCTCCTCCATCCTGTTACCGATGACCAAATCAACATCTTGCGCCTTGAGAAACAAAAGCAACCTCATAGCGTCAGAAGGAGAATGCTGCCCATCACCGTCCAGCACCACAGCAAACTTGTATCGGCTCCGCTTAGCAAAAGAAAGCCCACAGGTGAGTGCAACCCCCTTCCCACAGTTTTTCCCGAGAGAAATAACCCTCGCCCCCGCCCCCCTCGCCTCCTCAAAAGTGGAATCAGATGAACCATCGTCAACCACCAACACAGAGATACCAAACGAAAGAATCTCCCTTACAAGAAATGCAATGCTGGAAGATTCATTGTAAGCAGGAATTACAGCGCACGCCTCAGAAGGAGATATAATCGTCCGGGATGACGGAGGCACCTTTGTGGTAAACATTATAAACCTCCAGGTCAAGCGAAACTAGCCCGGCAGTCCTGTGAACTCGCGGAGTAAACAGTATATCGCACTCCTCTCCGACCAACCTGTTTATCCTCTCTTCGAGCCCTCCTGCACCCTGTATGTAGCCCTTTATCGGTAACATTC
>JAOAAR010000116.1 GCA_026418755.1 Planctomycetota bacterium | reverse complement strand
TGAGAAGGGCGCGCATGAGACGCAGTATTACCTTCTTCTGACGCTCAAGAGGCACTGCGGAGGCGTGCAATCTCACATCCTCGATGTCTGTGAGACACAGTTTCCCGTCCTCATCGATGAGAATGTTATCGGGATGGAGGTCTTTAAGCTCTACTCCTGCTTTGAATGTGGAGCGAACAAGAGAAGCGGAATCAAGGATAGCCTTTCTGCGCTGTTGATGGTCCATTTTTCTCAAAGCGAGGCTCAATGGTTGTGCTTTTTCTTGCCATTCTGTCAGGACGACGAGGCGCCACGCAAACGGGATGATGGGGCGCCAACCGATCGCCACAACGGGAGGTGTTGGGATGTCTGCTTTTGACAACATTTCTGCCGATTCGAGGAGGCGAAAGAGGCGTTTTTTCGAGAGGTAGACTCCTCTTAGAATCGGTGCGAGTGCTCCGCCGTGGTGGAGAATCTTTCGAAAAAACTTCCCCTCCTTTTCCAGCACGACGACTCTGCATTCCGAGCGCGCAATGTTCACACCGAGAGGATTACCTTCTGCAGAGATCAACCGCTCCGCATGGGCTGCGAGAGATTCTTTGATGAGAAGGGTCCATCCGTTTGTTTTTGTGATGATGAAGCCTAAGGGGGGGCGCATCACATCGTCCCAAAGATGTGGTTACGAAAAACGATTGCGAGGCTCGAATACAAAGCGACAGAAACTGTAACGAGGACAAACAGCCCCACTCCACGAGACTTCCGTTTAAAGATTGTTATCAAGGATAGTCCACAGAGGAGTAATGCCAGCGCTTGAAAGGAGAGAAAGATGAAAAAGGAGGTTTCAAGAAACAGCCAGCCTGTTGACAGTCCTATTCCTGATGGTCTTCCTGCGAAGTATGCTGCAATCAGGAGTAATGCCGTTGATAATGTGCTCAAATAATATGCGGTTCGAAGAAAAAGGGGAGGGGTTCTCTTTTCAGTTTCGTTCTCCATCAGCCAAAACCTCAAAACTGTTCTGCGGGAAGAGGCGAGGAATAAGCCGGATTCTGTTCCCCTTGAAGGGGCGGTGGTCATTCATCTAACGCGGTCTACCCGCAGCGTTGCAAATGCAAGCATTTGCTTCGGGCGGACAACCCTTCAACCCGCTGCTATTTGACCTTGCTCCGAGGAAGGTTTGCCCTACATTCGGGTCTCCCCGAATGCAGGTGGGCTCTTACCCCACCATTTCACCCTTACCTGTCTTAAAGACAGGCGGTATAGTTTCTGTGGCACTTTCTCTACTCTTACGAGCGGTCCCTTTCGGTGACTCCTCTGTCCTGTGGAGTCCGGACTTTCCTCCGTCAGGAAAGAACCTGACAGCGACCACCTTCCTCACCTCCCCCGCATCCGTTCCCACTGCTGAACTGTCTTATCCAGTGCTTCCAATCGGCTCTTTATCGCCTGCTCTACCTCCCGTTGCTCTTCCATCGGCGCTTGAGGTATCTCTTGCAATTCGGGTCTCTCCATTATGCACATCGCAACAAAACTATATACGCTTTTCAACTCCTCATCTACATAGTCTGCATACTCAGGATGCCTCTCTTTCGCCAGATAAAACCACTCCGCAGCCTCCATAAACGATTTTCTTGCCGTCTCAAAAGCATAATACTGTAACTCTTTTCTCCATTCATTATACGCTAAGGCACACCACTTATGGCCCGTTGTTCGCCATTCGTTCGCCTTCTTTATCTCGTATATCTCTGCCAACTTCATCGCAAGTTCCTCGTACCTCGGCTTATACGGCTTCTTCTCCACCTTTTCTCCTGGCGCTGCGCAACCCACAAAAATCCCGCACATCACCATCACAAAAACCGCAAAACGCATAACCTCACCCCAACAACTCTTTTCTCATCTTACTCTCTCCGTCTCCTCTTGTCAAGTCAGCAGAAGCAAAAACTGACAAGATTTTTATACCACTCTCTTCACTCCTTCTCACAAACAAAAAGAACAAGTCTTTCAGAGAAAACTTTACCGTAGACAGAGACAATGCTGACAATACTTCCCTCACTTTTGACAACTTTTGTTGGCTCAAGGGAAATTTGTTGGCTTAAATAGGAAGGGTAACCAAGAAACTGCTCGTTAGATAACTCCTTAAACAACAAGTTGTTACGAAAATAGCCTTTTGTGGCACAGAATTTGAATGTAATGAAGAGGTAGAAGTTTTGGGGAGATGGGTTATGAGAAAGGTGATATTTAATGAGGAGAAGTTTGAAGGGATTTTTAAAGAGTATCGTGGTTATGTTTATGGAATAGCGCGGAGATACACATCATCGAGGGATGATGCTTTGGACATATTGCAAGAAGTTTTTGTGAAAGTTTACACTCATTTTGACGAGGTAGAGAGTGTAGGTTCGTTAAAAGGGTGGCTGACGAGGGTGACTGTCAATTGTTGTATAGACTGGCTGCGGCAGAAGAAGAGGAAAGAAGGGACGGTGGAATTCGATTTGAGCGGAGGAGGGCTTGAAGACACAGTAAGCGAGGAACCTCAGAGAGTGTTATGGACGGATGAGTTGGAGAAAGCGGTTTCGAAGGCGATGGAATGTTTAAGCAAAGCGCACAGAACGGTGTTGAATTTATGGTGGAAAAAGGAGTTGTCTTACAAAGAGATAGCAAAGAGTTGCGGCTGCTCTGTGGGGACGGTGATGTCAAGGCTGCATTATGCGAGGCGGCATTTGAAGAATCGTCTCGAGGCTATGGCGGTTGTTTAAGGGGTTCTTACTATCTGTGAGTAAGGCAATTTCTATTCGTCGTTATGTGTTAAGTTTTTCCTACCTGCTGAACCCAAACGGCCTTTTGTGTCCAACAATGCGATGATTTTCAAAACCTTCTTCCAGAGAAAAGAAGATTGCACACGCAGGCATAGAACAATATAGTATAGTGTTCAAATCCGCTGTTCCCGATATGTTTTACTTCGCTGTACCCGGGTAAATCAGAGTTGTCCTTAACCAGATTGGTTATAGTGGGAGGCAGGCGTCATCCAAAGAAGTTTTTTGCTCGATTTTAGAACTGAGGCGATGAGAAGATGAGAAAATTTCTGCTATCAAGTTTTTGTTGACAATAATAGGGAGAGAGCATAGAATTATTTTTTGTTTGCGACTTTGAAAGGCGCAGGGGGGAGTTTTTGTTGTTGATAGAGCGGAGTGTAAAAGATGAACGGGGAGTTGTTACACATTGTAGATGCGCTACATAAGGAAAAGGAGATTGAGAAGGAGCTTATCTTCAAAGGAATCGAGGCTGCTTTGAAGACGGCGGTGCAGAAGAGATTCGGGCAGAACAAAGTTGTGGAGATTTCAATAAACAGAGACACTGGAGAAGTCGTTGCCACGCTAGATGGGGAGGTTCTGCATCCGAGAGAGTTAGGGCGAATAGCAGCGTATTTAGCAAAGCAACTGATTATGCAAAAGATTCGGGAAGCGGAGGCGGAGGTAGTTTATAAGGAGTACCGTGAACTTGTGGGGCGCATAGTCAGTGGTACAGTACGAAGGGTGGAGCACGGTAACATTATTGTGGATATGGAGCNGACGGAGGGGTTTTTGCCACAGAAGGGGCGTATCCCTACGGAGAATTATCGGATTGGAGCGAAGATGCGATTCCTTGTCATAGATGTTGTCAAGCAAGGGCAGAAAGTAAGAGTGGAACTGGATAGAAGCAGTCAGGATTTTTTGAAGTTGTTATTCGAGAGCGAAGTGTCCGAGATTCAGGAGGGGATTGTGGAGATAGTAGGGGTAGCGCGGGATGCAGGACACAGGGCGAAGGTGGCGGTTCGTTCGAAAGACCCTCGTGTGGACCCTGTAGGCGCCTGTGTAGGCGTGAAAGGTGCACGCATCCGTTCAATAGTAGAAGAACTAAACGGCGAAAGGATTGATATTGTTGCATACAGTGAGACGCCAGAGGAGTTTATCGCTTGGGCGCTCAAGTTGGACGAAGCGGTAGGAATCACCGCCGACAAAGAGAACAAGATTGCCTATGTGACTGTGCCGAGCGATAAACTCTCAATAGCAATCGGCAAGCACGGGCAGAATGTTCATTTGGCAAGTCGTCTGACAGGGTGGCAGATAGAGATTGCACCAGAGGAGGTGGTTCTGGACATAGAAGGTGTACCGGCAGAGGTTATCAGCAATCTTCAGAATGCAGGGTATAGTACTTTGGACGACCTTAAATCTGCGACAGTTGAGCAACTCTGTGAGGTAAAAGGCGTAGATGAGGAGGTTGCGAAAAGGATAAAGAACTTCATTCAGAAGATGGAAGAGAAATTGGTATTCGGCGAAGAAGATGGTGGAGAGAAAGAGAGATGAGCGAGCGACGAAGCGAGGGAGAGGCGAAAGAGACGCAAAAGAAGGAGAGAAAAAAAGAGGAGGGTAAGGGCAAACCTCACGAGGAGGTGAGTCTGAAGAAAGAGAAGAAGGAAGAGCAGAAACCTCCTGAAGATAAAGAGAAGAAGATTCAGTTGCATCAATTGGCAAAGAAATTGGGACTGACCCCGAAGAAGTTGCGTTCATTCTTCATTTCGAAAAAGGTGAACATTCCTGAGAAGAATTACACATTCATGAGGTTGACGCCCGAGCAGGTGGAGATGGCGCAGGAGGTGTTCATTAAGAGCCGCATAATAATGGGGCGTCCGTTCAGGGCGAGAGAGGAGCAGGTTGAAAAGAGGGAGAGGAGAGAGTTTACAGGGCAGAAAGTAGTGCAGAAAGAGAGACCTCCTCCGCCTATTCGTCAAGAGGAGCAGATTAAGGAGAAGAAGATACTTTCTGAGGAGCCTCGCAAGTTTGGCCCAAGAGTTGCGGCACCGTTTCCGCCTCCGAGACGCCGAGAAAAACCCGTTGAGGAAAAGAGAGGTGCGTTTCCCCAAGAGCCTACAGTGGAAGTAGAGGTACCGTCACCGCAGAAGGCTGTTCCCAAGCGACGAACAGACGAGAAAAGAGAGATATCAAGAGATGAGCAGCGTGTGCTTCGGGCGCAGAAGCGTCTTCTGAAGCAGAGGAAGGAAGAATGGTCAGAGGAAGAAGATTATATCAACGAGGAGGAGCCTACAATTTTTATCCGCCCTGCCCCGTCAGTTGTCGAAAAAGAAGAAAAGCCGGAAGAAAAGCCGAAGGTTATAAAGGAGTTCAAGCGTCCCGAAGTGGTGGAATTAAAACCACCTGTCTCGGTACGCGATTTAAGCGCAGCCATAGGTGTGAAAGCAGGCGACATCATCCTCTCTCTTATGAGAGAGGGCTTGAAGTTCTCAATCAATGACAATCTGCCAGATGAGAAGGCGGTTGAAGTTGCTCAAAAATTTGGTGTTAAACTCTCTTTGAAAAGGGAGGCTTCAGTAGAGGAGAAACTGTCGAGGTTGGAAGAAGAGGTTGCAGGGGAGAATCTGAAGCCGCGTCCGCCGATTGTCACATTCTTGGGTCATGTTGACCACGGAAAAACGAGTCTTCTCGACTATATACGGAAGAGCAATGTTCATGAGAAGGAAGCAGGAGGCATAACACAACACATAAGCGCATACAAGGTGAAGACATCCTACGGAGAGGTTTCGTTTATAGATACACCTGGACACGAGGCGTTCACGACTTTGCGGATGAGGGGGGCTCAAGTGACCGATATGGTTGTTCTGGTGGTTGCTGCTGACGACGGTGTGATGCCGCAGACAGAAGAGGCAATAAGTCACGCCAAGGCGGCGGAAGTGCCTATCATAGTTGCATTGAACAAGATAGACAAGCCGAATGCTGACAGACTGCGCACCAAGCAACAGTTGAGCAAATTGGGGCTTATGCCCGAGGAATGGGGTGGTGATACGGTCGTGGTTGAATGCTCTGCACTTACTGGGGAGGGAGTAGATAATCTCCTCGAGATGCTTTTTATAGTTGCTGAAATGTTGGAGTTGCGTGCCGACCCGAGCCGTGCAGCGTCAGGCTATGTTATAGAAGCGAATCTAACGGAAGGGGTAGGTGTGATAGCGACTCTTCTGGTTCGAGACGGCACCTTGAAGATAGGAGATGTTGTTTTATGCGGAACGCAAGTAGGGAGAGTCCGTGCAATATACAGTACGGAGGGCGAACTTTTAAGGGAGGCGCCTCCTGCCACGCCGGTTCAGGTGACAGGGCTTTCGGAAGTGCCGGAGGCAGGAGAGAAGTTTTATGTGATAGAGGATGTACAGAAAGCGCGCCAGATGGCGTTAGAACTTGCAGAACGGAGTAAGAAGGCAGGACCTGCTTCCCATACGACTCTTGAAAACATTTATGCTCTCATAAAGCAGCAGAAAGTCAAAGAGTTGCGAATCATTCTCAAGGCTGACGCAGGCGGCTCCCTTGAAGCAATTCAGAAAATACTTCTGCCAATGAGCACTGAGGAAGTACGGATAAGAATTCTCCACACAGGAATAGGGAATGTATCTGAGTCGGATGTGTTGCTTGCCGATGCTTCTGATGCGGTTGTGGTTGCCTTCAATGTGGGGA
>JAOAAR010000115.1:5006-6568 GCA_026418755.1 Planctomycetota bacterium | reverse complement strand
GCGCAGACGAGATAGAGGGGGCTCTCATCAAGTGGGCGAGGCAGAGGAGAGAAGAGGATGAGCGACTCAGAAAGTAGAAGTTTTGAGGTGGACCTTCAACTTATCGGAATCGGAAACGAAGAGTTTATGATACCGATGCCTGTGGTGGACCGCTCAGTTTTTCCTACGGAAGGGATGCAAACGGAAAAGACGCCGTTTGAAAGGACGCAAGAAGGGGAGAAAGAAGATTCTGCTGCGGCGCCTCCTCTAGTGGAGGAGGCATTAGATGTATCTGCTGCACCTGTCGAATCATCGTTCGGAACAGGAGAAAGCGGACCAAGCGAAAATAATGATAGAAGTAGCAGGTTCCAACCTACTCTTGTTATAGAGCGCCCAAAATCTGAGGGGCTGTCACTTGACATGTCGGAAGGGACCAATTGGAAGGTGACGGTTCGCAAACCTGAAGAAAAGAAGGTGGTTCAGGTTCCAAAAAAGCGGTTGTCGAAGGCTCTTCTGGTAGTGTTTCTGCTGTTTTTGGGGCTTTGCGGGGTGTATTGGATGAAGGTTGAACCAGTTCACTCGAAGGTGAAGTCGTTCCTGCACCACATAAGAGCCTTTTTCGCTGGTGAAACGGAAGGAGAGAGGACTTTTACGCCGCCTGATGGGATGATAAAAGAAGAATCAGACTTCAAGAAGAAAATGCGTGAACATTTGAAGAGAGTTTTGGGGGAGTGACTGTGACAAAAACGAGTCTTATGGGGGCATTCGCCTTTGCACTATTGTTTTTGAGTTTTCAGTTAGATGTGGTCATCACCAAAGACGGTGGGCGGATTGAAGGGAAGATTATAAAAGAGACCAATGACAGAATCTTCATCAAAGTCCCTTGGGGCGAGATTGACATCTTCAAGGAGAGAGTCGAGAAGATAATAAGAGATGAAGATAACAGTGAAACTCCTCTGCCCGAAGTGAAGCCTCCAGAGCCTCTTAAGCCACATCCTCCGGAAGAGAAGCCTCCTGTCGTACAGCCGCCTCCTGACGAAGAGAACCCACCTGTCAGAGTACCCGCAGAGCCTGCCCCTGAGGAGGATGTTGTTAGGAAAAGTGCGAGATTAAGAGGGATTAGAATAGAATGGAAGCAACCAAAGCGGTATTATGCATCAGTAGATGGAGAAGAGATAAGAATAGCATCCGAAGAGGGAAGCATAAGAATAATGCTTCTTGCCCTTCCTGATGGCGGAATGGGACAGGCGAAGAAAGAGTTGAGGGAGTTGCTGGAAGAGGAAGCGAGGTTAAGAGGCGGGACAATCGAGGAAAAGGGAGAAGGAGAAGAGGGTACTTATCGTATATTATACTACTTTAAGAAAGAAGAGAAGAAGATGTTCCTTGTATGTGGAATCAGACGGTATGGGGAAGATGTGGTCGTTGTTACGGCGACCGGAGAAGAGAAAAGAAAGGAGGAGTTATATAGGGTTTACGAGTCCGTTGAAGTGGTAAAGACGGAGAAATAGCATTGAGGTGGGCTGTTCTTTTGTTTCTGTTCGGGTTAGCGGGGCTTACGGCGGGGCTTCTGGTCGGCACTTACG
>JAOAAR010000115.1:0-4996 GCA_026418755.1 Planctomycetota bacterium | reverse complement strand
CAGTTCTCGGGATGAGAAAATACTTGCCTCTCCTGTCTCTGAGGAGAAGAGAATCAAAGACGAGGTTGGGGTTCTTATAGAATCACTTTCGAGTCATAAGATGGAAGAAAGAATCTTTTCCGCGAGGCGCTTGAACGAGTTAACAGGACTTTTTTTTGACTACAATCCGACGGCATCTGAAGAAGAACGGCTTGAAGGAGTGCGAAGATGGCAGGCTTGGTGGGAGAAAGCCAAAGAGCGCTCTCCTGAAGAGTGGCTGTCGGATGCGTTGATGGATAGAAGTTACCGTTACCGCGCTCAGGCTGCTTATCTGCTCGGCAGACGGGGAAAGAAGACGGGGGTTCGCGCTCTTAAGGAGGGAATTAAAGATGAAGAGGCAAAAGTTAGGGAAGCGTCCGCTTTTGCGCTGGGGATGTTGCAAGATGAGACCGCTCTGAACGAACTTAAGATTCTCGCTACTGATGACGAAGACGAGTCGGTGCGGGTTTCTGCGGCTAATGCTCTGTCACTACTCGGTGAGCGCGGATGGGAAGTTCTCGCTGAGATTTCCGACAGACTTAGAGAGATTCCAGCACTCTTCGCCGCCGCCGATGCGCTTTCAGCGCTCAACAGACACCAAGCCATCATCCAGCTTCTGAAGAGACTGATTGGCACGGGCGACAGACTCGCGATTCAGTACGCACTCAAAAGAATCGGCGAGTTAAAAATTTCGGAGATGAGACCCGATGTTGAGAAATTGAAGGGGAGTTCCGACGAGACAACCAGACGGATGGCGGAGAAGGTATCGGAGAAGATTGGGGAGGAGAAATAATGTGGAGATGGGTTCTGCTCATATGTTTTATACCGCTTTGCACAACCGTTGCTGACGGTTCGGACGAAAAAAAGGCTTCCCCGGCGGAAGAGAGGATGAGCGAAGAATGCATAAAGGAGGCGCTTAAAGGGTTTGAGTCTGACTTCTATTATGACAGGAGAAACGCAGAGGAGTTTCTCAAAAAAGGCGGTGAGAGCGGTTTAAAGATTGCTCGAAGACTCTGGAGTTCTCTTGGACTTTCAGAAAGGGCGAGAGCAGAATTGACAGTTTTTTTGAAAAACTCCAGAAGTAGGGAGGGCGCCTTGTTTCTCGCAGATATGGCATCTGTTGAGACAGAGCCGCTTCTCCTTGCTCAGCAGATTGAGGGACTAGTCCTCTGCTTGCAGGAGATAAAGGAAGAAGCGGTCCGAGCAGCGCTGGAAAAATCTCTCGTTGCTCTTTCAGAACGCAAAGGCAACGACTGGATAGAAAATGTCATTCGTACCGCTTACACACAACTTGTTCTTGCCACATTCGAGTGGATGGAGAAACAGAATATGCTGAGAGGTTCTTACCCAGGGCAATATGCTGAGTTAGCCAAATTCGGCTCTCGTGGCATAGAGGCTCTTCTAAGGTTGGGTGAAGAAGGTCACCACAGAGCCATTCTCGCCTTGCTGGATATAAAGCCAAAAGAGTACGCAGAGAAGATAGAGCAACTGTACAAAGAGAAGAAACTGCCCCAGATAGCAGAGGTCGAGGCGCTTCTTTATCTCTTCGGCAAAGAGGAATACTTCTCAAAAAGGCTCAAGGAAGCCGAAAATGACTTGAGTCTGTCGCCATCCAACACTAACCGTATGATGGTGTTGGTCTTTATGTACCGCCTCATTGGAAGGTACGACCATTGTGAGGAAATAATGCTCGGGATGGGGCGGCAGACAACAATCACTAACTGGAGTCACTATTTTAATCTCGCTTGTTATCAAGCGATGCAGAAAAAGGTAGATGCTGCTCTTAAAAGTTTTGAAAGGGCTCTCCAATTGGGTTGCAAAGACTATGAGTGGATAAAGCAGGATAAGGAACTTGACAATATCCGCGGTACAAGAGAGTTCAAGGAACTTCTCAAAAAATACTTGGGAGTAGAAGAAGAGCAGCAGGAGGAGAAGAATGAGGAGAAGAGCGAGAATAAATGAGGGGTTAGTTGCTATCATTTTTTTGGCGCTTCTGTTTTCTGCGGGATGCACTACGCCGAAGATTCAGCCGCTTGCTGCTCTTGAAGGGCGCAGTGTTGCCGTCGTCCCTTTCTCGTTCAAAGAGCACAGATTGGGAGAGAGTAGGGCAGGGAAAGACATGTCAAGGCTTGTTGTAGCCATCTTGCGTGAAAGAGTAAAAGATGTAAAACTTGTTTCTGAGAAGCCTGCCGAAAAACTCTTTTATGGGAAAAGAATAGAGGATGTGAAGTGGGAGACTGTTACCTTCGTGACAGGCTGTGAAATGCTGCTCACTGCCCACATAGCAGAGTTCCGCATATATTCACCCCGCTATGTGAATCTGTATGAAGGTGTCGCAGAAGTGGTTGTTTTCCTCTTTGATAAAGATGGGAAACAAGTTCTCTCCCAGCGTGTAATTGCAACTTATCCTTTCAGGGAAATCTCCGCGCCTATAAGCCGTTTTGACATGTCGGAGCAGGAGTTCTCTTCAGCGCTTATGGGAAGAGCAGCGGTTCTTATCGCCCGCCTATTCCACGAATATAGTCCCGAGGAAGAGTGACAGAGCAAAGTTTTGTTTGATAAGTCGGATTCTTTCTGCATAATGATACTCGCACTTTAAGGTCAGGTTTTTATGCATCAAAGAGTGGTCGTTGTAGATTTCGGTTCGCAGTATACACAACTGATTGCCCGCAGGATTCGGGAGTTGCAAGTCTATTGCGAGATTCAGCCGCCTAACTCCAGAATTCTGAAGAAAGGGCTGATAGGGGTTGTCCTTTCAGGGGGACCCAAATCTGTCTACGAGGAGAACGCACCGAAACTGAATGATGAAGTCTTCTCGTTGAATGTGCCAGTGTTAGGAATCTGTTATGGGATGCAACTCGTCTGCAAGGAGAGGGGATGCACTGTTCGCCGCGCTGATCTCCGCGAATACGGAACAGCCACTCTTACTGGTGAAGATGAGAAAGATCTGTTCAAGGATGTTCCGAAGAAGACTACTGTGTGGATGAGCCACGGTGACTATGTTGAGAGTTTGAGTAAAGAGTTTGATTTGTTGGGATGGAGTTCGTCTTCTCCGAACGCTGCCGTCAGGAATACTTCTTTGAAGTTCTGGGGGGTACAATTCCATCCTGAAGTGGTTCATACGGAGTGCGGAAACCTGATTCTGAAGAATTTTCTTTACCGCATCTGCGGTGCAAAAGGTGACTGGACAATGCACGATTATTCCATTGAAGCGGTTCAGAAAATAAAAGAGACAGTCGGCGACGGAAAAGTCGTTCTTGGACTTTCAGGCGGGGTTGACAGTTCGGTGACCGCTGTTCTCGTTAATCGCGCCGTCGGTGAGAATCTTCTATGTGTTTTCGTTGACAACGGTCTCTTGCGAAAAAACGAAGCGGAAACTGTGGTCAATACATTCAAGAAACGCGTAAACCTCAAGTTCATAGATGCATCAGAGCGTTTCCTTGCCGCTCTAAAAGGAGTCGTTGAGCCGGAAAAGAAGCGGCGTATTGTAGGGCATATCTTCATAGAAGTCTTCGAGGAGGCGGCGAAAGAGTTTGGTGCAGAATTCCTCGCTCAGGGTACTCTTTATCCGGATGTGATTGAGAGTTCGGCGGGATTCGGAGGACCGACGAGCAGAATCAAGAGCCATCACAATGTCGGCGGATTGCCTGAAAAACTCCGTTTGAAACTCGTAGAGCCTTTAAGACTCCTCCTCAAAGACGAAGTGCGTCTTCTTGGTAGAAGTTTAGGGCTTCCCGAGGAGATTCTTAACCGCCATCCGTTCCCTGGGCCAGGGCTTTCAGTCCGCATAATCGGCGAGGTGACCAGAGAAAAGTTGAAGATTCTGCGTGAAGCGGACGCAATCTTTATAGAAGAAATCAGAAAAGATGGGCTTTATGACGAAATCTGGCAGGCTTTCTGCACTCTTCTGGACACAAAATCGGTGGGAGTGAAAGGAGACGAGCGGAGTTACGAGTATGTGCTTGCTCTTCGTGCCGTCCAGAGCGTTGACGGAATGACTGCAGACTGGGTGCGCCTGCCTTATGAACTGCTCGAAAGAGTCGCACAAAGAATTACTCGTTCTGTTGATGGCATTAACCGCGTCGTCTATGATGTGACATCGAAACCGCCTGCTACAATCGAATGGGAGTGACTTATGTTGAATAAACCGCTCATCTTTTTCGTCTCTCGTTAGAGAGAAGAAGGGCTTTTGGAGGAGTTTGATATGAGATTTCTGGTGGTTTTTGTGGTTCTGGTTGCTTGCAGTTCTATCTACTGTGATGATACTCTGTGGAGTTATGTCTCTGCTCCTGCTCCATCACAGACGGTTTTCGACACCCTCTTTCGGTTCGTTCTCCAGCAGGAAGAGGAGCAGAAGAGTAAGCAATCGGCTCAGTCAGAGTCTACCGAGGATAAACTTGAACTCAAAGAGGGCGAGATTCAGAGGACCCAGCGCCTTGTCACAACGGCGGAGGGAAGATTTCTTCCACGTCCATTCCGGCAGCCTTCTTTCGGACTGAAATTCAGTGTCCTTATGCCTTCTTCTGCCCAGACCGATGCCCCAGACGCAGGACTTACGCTGGGACTACTACTCCGCTTTCCCGTCCATCCAGGTTACTACCAGTTGGGAAGAGTGGAGTTGGCATCCACTTTTAGTGTCTCCGCGCTCGAAATGAATAATATCCAAGGAGGCGTCACTTACGACGAGGTCTATGAGACTTACTGGGATGTTACAGTCTGTTATCTTGGAACTTTCATCCCCTATCCTGAAATGCGCCATCTTTACTGGGGAGTCGGCTTCGGAATCGGACAGGAGACTATTACATACGAGCAGGCAGGCACCGAAACAGATGTGGACAACTCCACAGGTGTTCTCGTCTTCAAGTTAGGCTGGGATTCCTACATCAATTTCTATTTTGAGTTGTCTTATCGGAGACTGCTCGATTCTAATCGGAACATCTCTGATATGTTCGAATTTTGTTTTGGAATCTACTTCTAA
>JAOAAR010000114.1:6312-6584 GCA_026418755.1 Planctomycetota bacterium | reverse complement strand
CATTAGCAGGCTCGCATAAGGCTGGGACGAAGGTAATACCTGTTTTCCGCACGCGTAGACAGCAGTGTGGAATCGGAGATATAGTCACCATTCTCGACCACAGCGGACAGTCACCTGAGAAGGTTGAGATGAAGATAAACCATGCGTCAGGCAACAATGTGGCGTTTACGGATTTTGTTCCTCGCAAGTTCACCCCATCGCCGTTCGGCAGGATTCTAAAGTTTCCTTCTGGGGAGTTGCCGACCTATGTGGCACCGCAGGGGTTTGTCGGC
>JAOAAR010000114.1:0-6302 GCA_026418755.1 Planctomycetota bacterium | reverse complement strand
CTTACTCTTGAAGGGAAGATTGACGAAATCGCCATATCAGCGGTAAACACGCCGGCACTCAGGCTAAATGCTACACTTGACTCTTCTTCAAACTCCATTTCTGTTGCCCTGGCGTCCTCACCTGGGGCCGCTATGATGAGGGGTCAAGTCAATTCTCTTGTGCGTATTGACGATGAGATATTAGGGATATTGGGAGATGTGAGCCAGATGATGAGAGGAGGAAGCGTGCGAGTGGTTCGTGGTGTTTTTGGCACACTTCCTGAGAATCACTCCTCTGAATCGAAGGTGTATATGCTTCCCTATCCTGTGGCTGCGCCGTTCAGTGGCAATATTTCGCAGCAGGATGATGCGATTCCTATACAGATGGGAAGACAAGGAGAGGTACCAAGAATCGGCTACATAGGGGTATGGAACGACGGTGGTTTTGGAGGACTGCTTCCTTATCGGGGGGGGAGGCAGTTGAGGAGATTCCACGATGTGTATGGGCAACCTGTTTTTAACTCTGCATTTGGCGCACCACCTGTCACGCGAACGGAAGATTCTATCGGGGTCTTCCTCCCGTTCCGATATTACGACCTTTATCAGAAGCAGGTCTATTCGACGGAAGGGGTGTTTTTCCACGCATATAAGAAACTGCCTAACTCGTTTATAAAGAGAATCACTTGGGACGCTACGGTTCCCCAAGGTTGCGTGCTAAAAGTACAGGTGCGTTTGAACGAGCAGCCGTCGTGGGAGTCTCAGCCTGACAACACAGCCGGAAAGAGAGGGGGTCTTTTCGAGTTCACTGACCCTGAGGGGGAGAATGAGATAAATCTTAACGCGGATATGGTGGAGATAAGGGTTTATTTCACATACTTTGATGGCGCATATAATGCGGGTCTTTGGAAGGACACTCCTGTTCTGCGCTCTATCACGCTTGAATACTTGAAACAATCCGTAGTTCGCTCCTTTGAGGTGCTTCCCAAGTGAGGTATTTCCGAAAGGCATTCACGCTGGTTGAATTGATGGTGGCTATCTCACTGCTTCTCTTTATCGGGAGCGTCATAACGGCGATTCTTGCCCGAGCGATGACGACTTGGACACAGACGGAGCGAAGAATGGCTGTTACACACAGGGGCAACACCATTTTGAACCGTCTTCAGGAGGATTTGCTTTCTCTTTACATAGGTGGCGGTTATCCTTACGAGACCAAGTACAATCCTGTTTTCATCTGCGATTTGGGCGCCGACCGGAGTCTCCGTCTCCGATTCATCCGCACGCTTCCTTTAGAAGGCAACTATCTTGCGCAGGAGGCGGGTTCTCTGGTGGGTGCTTCCAAACGGATTGATGGAGTAGATGACCCTTTTGAGGCGTTTGAAGGGCAACTTATCTCAACAGCGGGGCTCTCTGAAGTGTGTTATATTCATAAGGGAGAGCCTGATTTCTCCTTATATCGTGCTGTGAACGCACCTCCAGGCGGCGAAACTTCCCTTTTCACCGAAAAGAACCTTTCAACTGACTCTCCGCGTTTTGTCAAACTCTCTTCTTCCGTTCTCCTTCTTTCTTTCCAATTCTGGACTTCGTACACAGACACTTGGGACACTAAGCATCCTCCGCTCCTTTACAAAAGGGCGAACGAAAAGAGTGGTCCTTTACTTTTGTGGGATTCAACGCGTTCTCGAGATTCTTCCTCTGTGTATAAAGAAGATTTTCGCAAATATCGTCTTTTCAAAGACAGTTCCTCTGCAAGCGACCTTACCGATGATGTATTTCCTCGTGCTGTTCGAATCGTTCTTGTTATTGCTGAAAGCGGAGATGGTACTGTGACCCATTCGACTCGTCTCTTCACTGAAGATTCAACAATCCTGTATGTGAGAAATGGTGCGATGATTCCGGAGGGGGTCCGATACATCTTACTCGGCGACGAATGGCTTGAAATCGAGAAAGTTGAACAGAATTCTGTGCACATAAAAGAAGGAGGAAGAGGGCTTTTTAATACGACTCCATCTACTCATAATGCGGGCACTCCAGTTCGTGTTGGGATTTCTTTCATCCGTGTCTTTACATTGCCGGGTTGTCTCGATGACTGGACAGAACAGAGTTCCAAATAGAGAGGGAAATTCTTCACCAGTATGGTCTTCTGTCTGCTCATGTGATGAGGCGGAAAGGGAGAGAGGGTTTACTCTTCTCGAAGTTCTCGTTGCGATGGCGATTATGACGATTGGAATTTCGAGCGCCATTCTTTTGTTTGCTGCTGCGGCATCTCTGCAGAGTCAGACAGTTCTTGTTCATCGGGCTGCGGATTTTGCTAGCACAATTTTTTCCGAGATTGCCGCTCAACTCAAAAGTGGTGTGGACCTCAAAAAGATTGCTGTCAAGGAAGCGGTTCATCCTGATTTTCCCCGTTTTAAGTACTCTGTCACCATCATTCCGCTTGACGATTTTGAAGACGAACTTTTCGTCTGCGTAGACATATTCTATCTATGGCGCGGAGAGAGGCGGTCTCACCGCTTCTCTACGGTCCTTCTCCGTTATCTCGGGGTTGACCAGATTCGTCCAACCTCCGCTCCACCCCGTTAAAAATCAAGGGTTGTTAGAAGAAGCATTTTATAATTTCCAAGTTTATAAGGTTTTTATTGTTAGCAGAGGCATACCTTCTGTATCTTACTACATTCGTTTGACAAAAATGGTTGTCTTTGTGGTATAATGAGGACAAGGAATAAGAGAGGTGTGGTTATGAGAAAATTTATTTGGTTGTTTATAGTTTTTCTGGCTGCGTTAGGCTGTTCTTCGAAGTCCAAAAGTGATGGAGGAAGCGGCAGAGGTGGCGACCCCGAAATAACGGTTGCTTTTAGTGGGAGTCCGACGAGCGGCGCTGCGCCTCTAACTGTGAATTTTACTGATTCTTCGACATCTACTGCTGGAACAATCAATTCCTGGCAGTGGGATTTCAACAACGATGGCACAGTTGACTCAACGAGCCAGAACCCTTCTTATCAATACACTACTGCTGGAACATATAGTGTAAAACTGACAGTTGGTGACACTGCAGGCAAAAGTGGGTATCTTCTCAAATCAAACTACATAACGGTGACCGCTGGAGGAGGAAGTGGTGACGGCACAGGTGGCAAGGGAGGTCCGACAGGCTCTGGAACAGCGACTATACCGAATACATCAAACAGGAGTTTCGCCTACTATATTCCATCAGGATACAACGAGAGTACTCCTACTCCTGTATTATACACTATGCACGGCTCTGGCGGGACAGCGACGAGTATGCGAGATGTTTGGGTTTCTACTGCGGAAGCCAACAAATTTCTTGTCTTCGCACTTCAATCTGATGGAGCGGGCTGGGATTTCAGTAACGATATGGATGCTTTTTTCAAGATGATAGATTACACGGATTCACTATATAACATACACAAGAAGAAGCGGTATTTGCACGGTTATTCTGCGGGAGCGCACTGGACTTACGCTGTAGGGCTTTACTATAACAAATTTTTCGCCGCTCTTGCCGTGTTTGCAGGCTCGATGAATCACGCAATATCAATGGGCATCTGGCCTCTTGATTATGCAGGTGGTGACAGGAAAATTCCTGTCTGCATCCATCACGGCGATGCCGACACTGTAGTTCCTGTCTCTCACGCCAGAGATGCAAAAGCAAAACTTGAAGGAGCGGGACATCCTGTTTTTTACCGGGAGATACCTGGTGGTACTCACGCATACGACTACTCCTACAATCCTGAGGTCTGGAATTTCATCAAAAACTATTCTGCACCTTAAACTTGGCGGTGTGCTTATATAACCGACGGGGCGAACCTCTTTCATATTGAAAAAATTTTCCACTCTTGACTGATAGGTGTTATAATACAACTTCTGTCTTAGGGAGGGATTCTTATGTGCAAACGGTCGGTAGTGACAACGTTTGTGATTCTAATGGTCTTTTCGCTCACGGCGCAGGAGGCGCAGAAGCCTGATGTGCGTAAACTTGTTTCGGAAAAAGGGATTATCTTTTTCTGGACACCTGATTGTGAGCGGTTGCGTACTTCTTGGCGTAAATCTTTCCTTGCGGGGTTACTCAACGATGAGGAGATGAAGATGTTTTTGGAGAGTCTCAAGAAAGCGAATCTTTCGCCTTCTGCGTTTCTTGACAGGGTTCTTAGGCGTGAGATTCAGATGAACCTAAAAGATGCGCTTTCGGTGTTTAAGGGAGGGTTGTTGCTCCAGTTGGCTAATCTGGATATGCAGGCGGGGCGGAGAGAAGCCGTTTTAGGTGATATTGTAAAGTTTCTGTTCCTATTGGATTCTGCAGATTCCAAGCCATCTCTGGAGAAGTTGCTCACCAATGGCAAAGAGGCTATTTTGCGTTCCGCTCACAAGAGACTTGAAAAGTCAACGGTTGACTACAAGGGGATAGATGTGCGCGGGCTGGGCAGCGAAGAGGCAGCATTCTTCGACTCTTTTTTGGGGAACATTTGGGCGCTCACTTTTGATTTGGATGGGATGAAGCAAGTAATTGACCGCTTCAAGGCGGAAGGGGCAGCGACTGTTCTTTCTGACAAAACCCTCAATACAGCGTTAAAGGCGAGTGGATTGATGGGCAGAGAAGAGTTTGTTCTCTGGTTTGACCACAACGCCCTTTATGAGAAGATTCAGGCAGCTGAAACTCCTTTTTTTGAACTTTCTCCCGATTTGCGGCAGATACTTGCGAAAATGGTCAAAATTACTCCAAACACTCTTCTGGTGGGTGCTCCTGATGGTGAGGGGTACAAAGAGGTTGCGGTAGTGAGTTATGCTGAAGGGGTACCGCAAGAGTTCAAAGAGAGTGTAAATGTAGGTGAGAAATTGTTGGTGGAGCCGGAGCAGATTTTGATGTTGAGCGCTGGTGGGGCGGGTTTGTTGAGGACTTATCTTGAAGCGATCCTGGAAGCGGCGAGGAGTAAGGAGCTTCGTTGGAGGGGGGAGATTCCGCTCGACGCGTTTGCTAGGAAGTTTGAGTTTGATGTAGAAAAGGATGTGCTGGGGCAGTTGAGAGGGATGCTACAATTTTATGTTGTGAAGCCTGCTGGTAGCGGTGCATGGCCTGAAATCTTCGCAGTGGCGGAGTTGACGGATGCAGAGAAAATAA
The DNA here is from genome assembly GCA_026418755.1 of Planctomycetota bacterium. Lineage (GTDB taxonomy): Bacteria > Planctomycetota > SKW154 > SKW154 > SKW154 > SKW154. Next base: position 1,195 of record JAOAAR010000114.1, on the reverse strand, counting down.
TTGCTCTGTTAGAGAAGGTGATTGAGGCTGCGCAGAAGAAAGAAGCGGAAGAAGACGAGGAAGAGTACGCATTAGACGAGATACTTCGGTTTTTTGCGAATGTCAAGAAACATAAGGTAGGGGATTTGACACTTTTCGTTTTCGAGTCTGAAAGGAACGGTTCTGCTGATGTACCGTATGCTCCGAGTTTTGGAATCATAGGGAAGAAACTCATATTTGGGACACAGCCGCAAGTTGTGCGCGGTGTTGCCAAAGCGCTGAAAGAGCCGTTTGAAGCAGGCAAATTCGCGGAGGTTTTGAAGAAGGCGCAGGGTAAGAACCAGTTTGTGTTCATCAATATACCTGAGGTGATATCTTATGCGTACAACACTTTTATACCACTTTTGCGCAAGACGGCAGCGCGCGAATTGGAAGAGTTGGGTATTGACCTGTCGCTCCTTCCTGATGTGAAGACAGTGAGGAAGCATTTTTCACCGCTTACTATTTCGAGTTATGCGAAGGAGAATTCCATAGTGATTGAGGCGGTGACAGAACGAGGCTTCGGTTTCACCGGCTCACTCATATCTGTTGTAGGATATGTGTCGTTATGCGCTATGGCGAAGGAGTTGGACCCTGAGGCGCGTCTGCTGGAGAGGCTCAGGAGGGAAGAAGCCCGAGTGGTTGGGGCTTTGAAGATGTTGGCGACGGCACAAGAGACTCATAAAATCAGGATAGGCAAGTATGCGGAGAACCTTGACACTCTTATCAAGGCGGGATTTTTTAACGAGTATTATGTTAACCTCGAGACTCACAAACTCACAATTCTGGGCGTGGCGGGGGATTCGTGGTCTGCGGTGGCAAACCCGAAAGAGGGTTCTCTTCTGAAGCGGTACTATTTTGTAAACCAGACGGGTGTGGTTCGAATGTCTAACACGGCGGCAATAGGTCCTGATTCGCCTCTTTTTGAGCCAATCACAGAGATTCCGAAGGAGACGCAAGAAAAGAAGATTGAGAGGCAGGAGGAGATGAAGAAGTAATGGAGATTTCGTGTGGCGTTTGAGGGGAAGATGCTGTGATGGTGCGGAATATTCTTCTCGGATTCCTCTTATTGGCGTTTGTCTTTCTTCACGCCCAAGAGAAAAAAAATGAGAAGGAAGAGTGGTGTCCACCTTCAGGTGTCCTGACTGTTTTCGTTCCTTCTTGTAAAGTGTTGAAA
>JAOAAR010000113.1 GCA_026418755.1 Planctomycetota bacterium | reverse complement strand
CGGACAATTCTTACAAAGTCCTTATTGCAGGGGGCTGGGACGGGACGAAGTTTCTTGACACTGCTGAGGTTTATGACACACGCAATAAGCAGTTTTCGCTTCTTTCTGCGAGGATGACGGTTCCTCGAAGCGGGCACACGGCGGTGGTTCTTTCGGATGGAAGAATCGTTCTTGCTGGTGGCTACAATGGTGCTAACACGGAGAACAGTATGGAAGTTTTTGACCCTGCATCTCAAACTTTTTCGAAATTTTCTGAGACGATGGTTGTCCCGAAAGAAGGGCATCTTGCTGCAACGGATGGCGGTCGTATCCTTCTTGCATATGGGTTTGCGACTTATTCTGGCACTCCGCAACTCTGTACCAATTATGAGGTTTTCGGTATTTCGCCTCCGAAGCGACTTGAGACAGGTTATGTTGACTATCCGCGCATTCTTTTCGCCTCGGCGGTGACCAGTGGTGGCACGATTGCTGTATGTGGAGGAGTCGGATTCCCGAGGTACTTTCCGACCACTCCTGTTGTTCTTAACTCTTTTGAAGTCTGGCGATTCTCTTCGACAATTCTTCATACAAGGTTTACCGTTGCTCTCAGTCATAAGCGTGCAGGGCATAGAATGGTGTCCATAGGAGGAGGCAAACTTCTTGTAGTGGGTGGCTATGATGTTAATCCTGCTCTTACTACCTATTACTCGGGGCCGAAGACTTGCGAGATTTATGATGACAGGACTCCTATAACGCTCGGAGATGAGACTATTTCCGATACGGGTTCTCTTTCCAGGGTTCGTTTTCTTCCGATTGCTGGGCTGTTGGGGGACGGTAGGGTTCTCATCGCAGGAGGTGCGGATGATAATAGCCCACCTGCTGTACTTGACTCTGCGGAGATTTTCGACCCGTCGAACGGCAGTTTCTCTCTTTCTTCTGGTAATCTCTTGACGAGGCGGTACTATGCTACGCAGTCCATGATTCCGGGTCCTGATGGGGTAATTGGGACTACTGATGACAGAATCCTCGTAGTGGGGGGATTGCAGAACTGGGTGGATCCGAGGTTTTCTCCGTCTGCGGGGGATATTTTGAGTACTGCGGAGATTTTTATTCCTTAAATAAGGTGTTGGCTCTTGTTCTTCTGGCGGAAGAAGGAGGAGGATTCGAGAGGAAGGCGTAAAGGGGAGGAGGCAGAGGCAATTGCTGTCAGGTATCTTAAGCGGCGGGGTTATGAGATAATAGTCCGCAATTTTCGAGTTCGTGGTGGTGAGATTGACATTATTGCTCTGAAGAAAGGGGTTCTTGTTTTTGTGGAGGTGCGTTCAAGAGAAGGTGGTTCTCTTGTGAGTGCAGCAGAGAGTGTGACTCCGCGGAAGGTGCAGCGGATAAAGCGGGCTGCGAAGTTGTATCTTGCAAAGCATCCTAAGGCGCTTGAGAGGTTTTCAGTGCGGTTTGATGTAGTTACTCTTGATGGTGACAGAGTCACGCATCATGAGGACTGTTTTTCCTTTGACTGACCTGCCTTGAGAGGGGGTATTTTTGTCTACTGAGAGTATCAAACAGAGGGCTATTGAGTGCGTTTAATTTACAGGGTATAATAGGGTGATGGTGTTCGGAGTAGGGGAAGTGGTTGAGATTCCTGGGTATCGGATAGAGGGGGTGCTGGGCAAAGGTGCGATGGGGGTGGTCTACAAGGCTATCCAGTTGAGTATGAAGCGAGTGGTTGCTATAAAGGTTCTTTCCAAGGAGTTTTCGTCTGACTCTCAGTTCACGAAGAGGTTTTTGGACGAGGCGCGGGCGATGGGGAAGTTGCGTCATGAGAACATTGTTTCAGCGATAGATGCGGGATGTGTTGATGGGACATATTATTTTGTGATGGACTATGTTGATGGGGTGACTGTAGATGTTCTTTTGAAGGAGAGGAAGAGGTTAGGGGTAGAGGAGGCGTTTGAGATAGGGAGGGATGTGGCGTCCGCGCTTGATTATGCGCATTCGAAGGGGCTTGTTCATCGGGATGTGAAACCTGGGAACATAATAATTGACAGGTCAGGGGTGGCGAAGTTGTGTGATTTGGGGTTGGCGAGGCCGAAAGGGGGGATATTAAGGGAGGATGAGCGGGGTAAGGCGGAGGGGACTCCGTTTTACATTTCTCCGGAGCAGGCATTGGGGGAGGTAGACATAGACCATCGTTCGGACATATACTCGTTGGGTGCTTCGCTTTATCATATGGTTACTGGGAGTCCGCCGTTTCAGGGTGGGGATGTGAAGGAGACGATGAGGATGCATGTAGAGGCGCCGCTTGTGCCTGTGCGCGATTTGGCGCCTGATGTGGATGAGCGGTTTGCCAAGGTTATTGAGAAGATGTTGAGCAAGGAGGGGGGGAAGCGGTATCAGAGTGCGAGGGATGTGAGAGAGGACATAGAGGCGGTGTTGAGAGGAGGGGTTCCGCGGCTGGGTAGTGGGATTGATGTAGCGGAGATAGTTCATCACAAATTTTTTGTGCCTGCTGTTATTGTTGCGTTTGGGGTGATAATGTTTCTGGTTCTTGTACTGACGGGTGGTGCTGATGCGGGTTTGGAGGGTGGTAAGAATGTCAGTCGGCAGCCGATGGTGGAGGAAGGTGATAGGAGGAGGGTGGAGCGTGTGGGTAGGGGGGTGAAGAAGCAGCCGATTATAGAGGAGGAAGAGGAGGAGAGAAGAAGACGGGAGGAGGTTCTCAGGGCGGCGAAGGAGGATATAGAGAAAGCGGTGGCTGAGGCGAAGAACCTGGAGGATTTGAAGGCGAAGATGGAGGTGCTTTTTGGCAAGTATCGTGGAACGGCTGCTGAAGGGGTTATGAAGGAGGAGTATAGGTCTGTAGAGGAGCGCATCAAGGCGCGTCAGAATGAGGATAGAGTTCGTATGCGGTTGAAGGAGGTGGAGGATTTACTTTCGGGGGGCGATTATAAGGGTGCGTTGGAGAGGCTGGAGTCGCTTGATGTTCCAGAATCTCTTTATGCTCAGAAGGATGGTTTGAGAGAGAGGATAGAGAGAGCGAACAAGGGGAAGGTTGAAGAGTTGGCTGCTGAGGTAGGGAGGTTGTTGGAAGATGAGAAGATTGAGGAGGCTCGGAGTGGTGTGGAGGAGTTGTTTAAGCGTTCTATTGGGGTATGCAGGGAGAGGTTGAACGAGTTGAGGAGAACGATTACGGAGGAGGAGGCGAGGAAGAAGGAAGAGAGAGCGTATGAGAGGTTTCGGAGGGAGTTTCCTGCGCTTGTTAGTTTACGCAAGTTTCAGGAGGCTTCAGAGGTTGCAAGAGAAGTTTTGGGGTCTCTTATTGACAAGAGATTGAGGAAGGAGGTTGAGAGGGAGAAGTTTAAGGTGGATGCGACGCTTCGGAGTTTGGAGCGTTTGAAGAAGGCGTTTTCTGATTCGAGAGGGCAAGAGATTTCGTTCAAACTCTGGGATGGGGGAGTATTGAATGCGAAGGTGGTTGATGTGAAGGAGCAGAATCTTGTTGTAGAGGGGAAGGGTTTGCAGCGGGTTATATCCATATTTGACATAGATGTTGGGGATTTGTTGTGGTTGCTTTGCGGAAAGAGCGGGGCATTTTTTTATGATGGTGGGATTTATTTTTTGGTTACGGGGCGTGCTGAGAAGGGGTATAAGTTTTTTGTAGAGGCGCGTCGGTTAGGGGTGAATGTTGACAAGGATTGGTTTGAGGAGGCGCAGACAGCGGCGAATTTGGCGGAGAATGTTGCGTTGCGAGAGGCTATAGAGGCGATAGAGGGGTTGTTGAAGAGGGGGGAGGCGGATGGAGCGGCGAAACGGTTTGAGGAGTTGCTTAAAGATGAAGGATTGAAGAAGAAGGAGTTTTTCAAAGAGGTGAGCGAACAATTGAGGAGGAAGGTAAGGAAGGCGTTGGTTGAAGAGATGATGGCGGAAGGGTTGAAGGGTTTGGTTGACGGCACATTAAAACAGAAGAGAGGGGGGGAGGTGACATTAGAGTATAGGTTTTCTGCAGACAAGCAGTTTGATGATTGGTTTACGGACAACAAAAGTGGTTCTTTTATACGGAAGGCGAGCGGTGGAGGTGTGATGGTAGGTGGTGCAGTTTTTTTGAAGGTTTCGTTTGAGGGGGATGTTGAGGTAGAGGTGAACTGTGTGCCGCAGAACGAGAAGCCTGGGAATGTGGGTATTTTGCTTAAGGTGACGCAAGAAGGTGCTTATTTGTTTGGGCTGGACTACAATCCTACAGGGGGCCAGACGCTGGATTTACCGCATCATCCCAAGGGAGGGCTTTCGAGTGTTGCTTTGCCTGCAAATATTATTGTCCGTTTCACAGAGAAATGGAAGAAGCACGAGGGAGTTTTTGGAATATACACGCCGAAGGTATCGGCGAACTCATATTATAAGGTGGTAGCATCTCATGAAGGGGACAAGTTGAGGTTTGTTGTGAACAATGCGCGTCTTGTGGAGATGGAGGAAAAATTTGACAACGACGAGAGGGGCTTTGTTGGATTTTTGGTTCCTGATAAGTCGTTGAAGGTGACATACATCCGTGTTACGGGGAAGATTGACGACGATTGGTTACAAAACATATACGAAATGAAGGTGGTTGAGAAGTATCCTTATTTAGGAGAGAAAGAGAAGAAGTAGGAGGGTTTTTAGATGGTGCGTTTTCTGCTCATCTTTTTTGCAATTGTCATTCCATTTCTCATTTTCGGGGACACTGTGGTTATGAAGGACGGGCGGGTGCTTAAAGGTACTATTGTAGAAGAGGGAGGGGGGACGGTGAAGTTGAGGACTTCTGGCGGGGATATTACGCTTATGCGCGACGAGATTGAGAGAATCGAGAAGGATATGAGTTTGAAAGAGGAGTATGAGAAAAGAAGGAAGGAGTTGGGGGAAAAGGATGCAGAAGGGCATTACCAGTTAGCGCAGTGGTGTAAGAAGAACGGCTTGAGGGAGGAAGCGGAGAAGGAGTTGGAGAAAGTGATAGCAATTGATCCGGAGCATGAGGGGGCGAGAAGGGAGGCGGGATATACCAAGATTGACGGCAAGTGGGTGAAAGAAGAGGAGTATATGAGGGAGCAGGGTTATGTGAAGAAAGACGGCACCTGGGTGAAGAAGGAGGAAGCCGAAGATGCTAAGAAGCGTGAGGAGGAGGCGAGGAAGAGGCGTGAGGAGGCGGAGAAGAAGAAGATAGAGGAGAAGGTGTCGGCTGCGGAGGAGGCGAAGCAGAAGGAGTATGAGGGGGTGCCGTGGGACAGCCGTCATCGGATATCCTCTGAACATTTCAATCTTGAGTGTAACTGCCCGAGGAAGGTTGCCGAGTATTATTCATGGCTTCTTGAGGCATTATACGACAAGTATACTGAGATTTTGGGGCAGTTTAGGCCTATGAACAGGAAGTGTGACATTTACATATTCCGTAATTATGAAGAGTTTTTGCAGATGACTCGGAGGCCGCAGGGGGTAGGAGGTTTTTACATTCCTGGGCAGTTCAAACTCTACGCATATCACGGTGTATTTGGGATGACAGGGGACACTTCTGCTGTACTTGCGCATGAGTGTACTCATCTCTTTCAGGACTTGATTGGGCTGTTTGGTGGGGGAGGTATGGGAGGGATGGGAGGTATAAGTGCGCCTATTTGGCTGATTGAGGGGCTTGCTGTTGTGATGGAGGCTGCGGATATAAACAAGAAGACAGGGAAGATTAAAATACAGGGGGTTTCTAGGGACAGATTGATGGCTTTGCAAGAGTCTGTGAGGACGAACAAGAAGATTCCTTTGCGGCAGTTGATAGGTACTCCACATGCTCAGTACGGGGCGCTTCATTATGCTTATGGAGGGATGTTCACATATTGGTTGTTGACCGAAGCGGGGATGAAAGGGCAACAGGTTTATGTTGATTACATAAATTATGTGAAGGGGGGCGTGGGGAGAGGGCGTCAGGTGCGTCCTGTTGAGGATTTGGAGGAGTTGACGAAGAAGCATTTAGGAAAAAGTATTGAAGAGGTAGAGGAGGTGTGGCTGAAATGGGTGATGAAACAGAAGTTAGAGCCGCTTGGCAAGATGAAAGGTACAGTTTTTGTTTCTGAGGAGTTGGAGTTTCAGATTGCACCCCCGAAGGGGTGGAGCGTAGCGCCTGTTTCCAAGATGGAGGCAGCAGAGGCGGTTGTTTTCTTAAAAGATACGCTTAAGGCACGCATCTCCGTGATTGGTGTTGGCAATATGATGAATCACGATTTGGACAAGTACTTGGTTGAGCATAAGAAAGCGGTTGATGAGGCTATCAAGAACGGTGACATAACGGATTACAAACTCATTTCTGAAGGGAGGATTAAACTTTGTGGGCTTGATGCTTACGAGAAGATTTACGATTGTGCTTCGCCGAAGTCCAATATATGCACGGAACTGCGTCGTAGGGCGAGGGTCTATCTTGTGACGACGGAGTATGTGTATATTATCGGCGTAATGGCACCTGAAGAGAAGTTCGAGGAAGCGTATAAGAGTTTCAAGGAGGCACTTGAAACTTTCAAGCCGCTTGCAAAATAATCAGATACACATTTTCTGCTTCTGTGTGTTGAAACCGCTTAATGCATTGTTGCGCGGAAGGAGATTAGGTTTTTGTC
>JAOAAR010000112.1 GCA_026418755.1 Planctomycetota bacterium | reverse complement strand
GAGATGTGTATAAGAGACAGCTGCATACCGTCAACATCCCTTTGACCGTTTTTGTGTCTCTAATCAAACCGTCAGCACAAAGCCTACCTTTCAAAAGCGACTTCATCACATCGCTTGCTCTTTCAAGCCCTTTACTCCACTGGTCACAACAGCATGACGGCAACGCCAGCGAGAACAATAGAACATTTTCTCCTCCCGTTATAGAACCACCTCCGCTCGGCCTGCGATTCACATCTCTTTCTTCTGATGCCCTTCCCTCCTTTCCCATTCTCTGCCAGCGCCCAAGAAGAAGTGAAGGAACGGTGCTATATAGATGAAGAAGGCCAATCTGCTCTTCTGCGGCAACACGGTGCAAAGCATCGTCTAATGCCATAGCATAAGCACTACTTATATCCTTTTGCAAAATCAACCGCCACCTGCTCTCCATCAATGAGACTCCCTTTTTGAACCACCTGTGTTCTGCGGAACTTCCTCACAAGAAGCAAAAACCTCTAACGGAGTCGGACGCACAGGACTACGCGCCTTATGCGGTCTCAATGAACTCATAGAAACCCCTAACTTTCGCGACAATATATTGAGAATAAGCCTCTGACAAGTCTTCCCTTGACAAGCACCCATACCACATCTTAAAATCCTTTTTAGTTCGTCAAATGAATGATATCCTGCGTCAATAAGCGCCTCAACCTGCGAACGCCATACATCCTCACAAATGCAAAGAAGAAAATCCTCTTTTCCCCCTTCTTTGTCCACAGCCATCTTAACAAACCTCCCGCTCTTCGCAAGAGACGGCAACAGGAAACCTCTCGCTTTATCAGCGTACCGCTTCGGCACGCCAAAAAAAACTATTCTCCTCTTCTTCTTCGAATCGCGCACCCTCGTGACCCTTCCTTCACACAAGACATCCCCTTCCGATGAAGTTACCATCACTTTGTCACCCACTTTCGGCACATCAGCCATCTCGTACGGTACCCCTATCTCCGCCTCAGATTCTGAAAAACCCTTGTCAACAAGAAAGATTGCAAGCCCAGGACAGGCAATGACACATTCCCCACAGCCTCTACACAAAAGAGGCTCAAGAAGCGGAACCTCGTTCATATTGCCCTCAATCCGAATCGCCCCAAAACGGCAAGAATCAACACAGGGGTTACAGGGAATCCTCTCATTGCACTCAATCACCGCAACTGGCCCCTTGTGAAAAGGCTTCGCCGTAAGATGCCGCTTCTTCTTTGAAGAGGTCCTCTCCGACGGTAACAACGGCAGCGAAAACTGAATCCCAAAACTCTCCTTCCCTCTCCGCGCCTTCTCTCCGAACGGTCCTGCTCGCAGAAAAGACAACCTTTCTCTATAATTTTTTAACGCTTCCTCAGCGTCATATCCTCTTCTCTCCTTCTTAAGAGAAAGTGCAGCACAAATGCCCGCTATCCTCCCAGCCAGCATCGCCGTGGACGCCTCCTCTATCCCACTTGAATCTCCTGCCACATATATGTTCTCAACACTCGTCCTCTGATTCTCATCATGCCATGCAACATACCCCCCCAACTCGGAAACATACATCATCTTACAGCCCGCTTGAACAAGCAACTCAACTAAAGGAGAAAGCCCGACTGCAATACATATCGCATCACAGGTAACACCGAATTTGCTATCATCAATCACTCTCCCTTTCTCATCCAGTTGTGCAATGACAGCACCTTCGACACTCTCCTTTCCTAACGCAGCGACAACGGTGTGGCGTAAAAGAATCGGCACACCAAGCCTGCGCAATTTTGCAGCGTGAACCTCATAGCCCCCAATCCGCTCCAACGCCTCCACCACACACACAACTTCTGCACCTGCTTGAATCAACTGATATGAAACAATCAGACCGATATTTCCCGCCCCCACCATTACAAACCGCTCACCAGGAAGCACCCCTTCAACATTCATCAATGTCTGAACCCCACCCGCCCCATATACACCAGGTAGGTCACGGTTGATAAACCCAAGCGGATTCTCATACGCTCCGGTCGCAACTATGATTCTCTCCGCTACGATTCTCGAGTATCTCTCTTCCGTCGTGACCCCAACGATGTTTCCATCAAAGATTCCTGTGGCGGTGGTCGAAGTCAGGACTTTCACTCCTTGTCTCTCGACTTCATCTGCTAAGATTTTTGCAATATCGATACCGCGTACACCTGCGAACTCATCTTTCGAACCGAAAAACATGTGAGTTTGCTTGACGAGTTGCCCACCTAATACGGGTTTATCCTCAATAAGCGTGACGGAAGCGCCACAACGCGCCGCCTCAATCGCAGCGCACATCCCACCTGGCCCGCCCCCAATCACCACCACTTCTTCCTTCATCTTTCAATCCTCCCGCGTCCCTCCTGTTTCCTCACATCCATCCCCTCTCTAAGGGGAGTAATACAGGCACGGGTGTTAGGTTGCCCGTCAATCAGCATATTGCAGGATGCACACCGTCCAATTGCACAAAAAAAACCTCTCGGACGGTTGAGCCGCTTACTCAGCCTGAAAACTTTCACCCCATTGGCAAGCAGCGCTGCAGCAACGCTCTCCCCTTCGTATCCTGTCATCTTCTTTCCTTCAAAGTAAAACTCCACTTTACGCCCCTTCTTAAACTTCAAAATAGGATGCTCTTTTATCCTCATCGAGAATAGTTCCTACAACGCCTGCCCATATTTTGCCAAAATACCTCCAAAAACGCAACAAAGAGAGAAGATTCATTCCCTTCTATCCAATCTTTCTGTTAAAATGGAAAGTGTGAGTGTAACAGAGGTAATCGGTTTCATAGCAGCGGTGCTAACGACAGGTGGATTCGTCCCTCAGGTCGTTAAAGCGATAAAGACGAAATCCACTAAAGATATATCTTTGGGAATGTATCTGACAATCACCCTCGGGGTTACTCTCTGGCTTCTTTATGGAATTCTTCTGAGGGCAGCCCCCGTGATTGTGGCAAACGGCGTGACCCTTATTCTCGTCAGTATGATGCTGGTTCTGAAACTGAAATATAAATGAATACAGAACCCCTTCTCAAAAAGCATTGCGAAGAAGCCATTTTGTTTGACAAATTAAGAACTCTTTGATGGAATTCTTATTACCTTTGGCTGATTCTGGCTCCCTGGGAGACAAAAACTATGCACAAGGAAAGGATTCGGATAGAGGAGAAAGCGTTGAAGATAAACGAAGAGACGGCAATGAAGAATCGGCAACGGTTTGTAAAAGAAGGGGTACTGGTTGTGAATCTGATGGGCGCGCCAGGAAGTGGAAAAACCGCCCTTCTCGAATCGCTTATTCCGAAACTTTTAAAGGATGGAGTCAAGGTTGCAGTAATAGAAGGAGATGTTGCGGGGGATTCAGACAGTTTGAGGATTCGCCGCATCGGTGCGGTTGCGCACCAAATAAACACTTACGGCGCCTGCCATCTCCTCGCAGAGCAAGTCGAACACGCATACGAGCATTTACTTGAAGAAGTGGATTCTTCTCCTGACATTCTTTTCATTGAGAATGTTGGAAATCTAGTCTGTCCTGCAGAGTTTGATTTGGGCGAGTCATTAAGAGTCGTCGTCTATTCTGTGCCGGAAGGAGAGGACAAACCGCTTAAATATCCGCTTATGTTCCTCCGTTCGCAGGTGGTCGTTCTGAACAAAAGCGACATAGGACGGTATGCTGGCTGTGATATAGAAGGGTTAAGGAGAAGCGTTCTTACTGTCAATCCTGCAGCGACCGTCTTTATCACGGCGGCAAAAACTGGCGAGGGGGTGGAGAAACTCGCTGAGTGGTTGAAGGAGCGTACATTAAATAACAGAAAAACGCCTTAGGAGTGCTGAAGTTTGACAGACAAACAGAAAGAGAAAGGAAGCGAAACATTACGCTGGTCTGTAGATGTGCGAGGACGAGTTCAAGGGGTAGGGTTTCGACCATTTGTCTATAGAATCGCACAACGGCACAAGATTGGAGGGTATGTGACGAACACGCCGTATGGAGTTCACATCGAAGTCGAAGGGACGAAAAAGAGCCTCACCTCTTTCAAGAATGCGCTTGTTAAAGAGAAACCGCCTCTTGCAGAGATACGGAACATTTTCATCAAGCCGATGAAAACGAAAGGAGAGACTGATTTCGTAGTCAAAGAGAGTAAGAAAAAAGGAAGGAAAGAAGTAGTGGTTCCTCCCGATGTCTCTGTCTGTAAAAACTGTCAAGAAGAGTTGTTTTCACCCAAAGACAGACGGTTCGGCTATCCCTTCATCAATTGCACCGATTGCGGACCGCGGTTCACCATTGTAGAGGATGTCCCGTATGACAGAGAGCGAACGACAATGAAAGAGTTTGAAATGTGTACAGACTGTCGCAGAGAATATGAAGACCCATCAGACAGACGATTTCACGCCCAGCCGGATGCCTGTGCTGTTTGTGGTCCGTTCGTGTATTTGCTGGACAGCGAAGGAAAAAGAGTTGAGTGTAGGGAGCCGATTGAAGAGGCGGCGAAATTATTGAAGGAAGGCAAGATAATAGCAATCAAAGGGCTTGGAGGGTTTCACCTTGCCTGCGACGGGACGAACCCCGAGGCGGTCAAGAATCTGCGGATGAGGAAACGCCGTCCATATAAGCCGCTTGCGATTATGGTGAGTTCTCTGGAGGAGGCCCGAAAAGTTGTAAAGATGAACGGAGTCGAAGAAGAGTTGCTCACATCGTGGCGTGCACCGATTCTTCTATGTCAGAAAAGGGAAAACTCCAATCTGGCGGAAAACCTTGCCCCGCATCTTGCCGAAGCAGGCGTTATGTTAGCGTACACCCCTCTTCATCTACTACTCCTTCATCAAGTGGCAAGACCTCTTGTTATGACAAGCGGTAACAGACAGGATGAACCGACAATCAAGGACGAAACGGTTGCTTTAAGCGACTTAAAGGGAATCGCTGATTACTTTCTCTCCCATAACCGTCCGATTGTGGTTCACAACGATGATTCTGTGGTACGAGTGATGGGAGAAACTCCTGTGATGATAAGACGAGCCCGGGGCTGGACTCCCCAAGCGATAAAACTACCTGCGCTTCCATCAAGAGATGTTCTGTCACTTGGAGCAGAAGAGAAAAACACCATCACACTGACACGCTATGACGAGGCGTTCATCAGCCAGCATCTCGGTGATATGCGAAATCTTCGCACATTTGAAGCGTTCGAGAATGTGTTGAACCACTTCAAGAGGATTCTTCAAGTGGAGCCCCAAGTAGTTGTCTGTGACATGCATCCTAATTATTTCACTACAAAGTTTTCAAAAAGGTTTTCTCTTCCAGTTCTGCAAGTGCAACACCATCACGCTCATATTCTTTCCTGCCTTGCCGAGAATAATACTACTAAACCCGTATTAGGGGTCTGCTTTGATGGAATTGGTTATGGGGCAGACGGAAAAATCTGGGGCTGCGAGTTTATATATGTGAATGGTCGTCACTACGAACGGTTTGGGCATCTGAAGGAGATTGCGTTACCTGGTGGAGAATCTGCTATAAAACAGCCATGGCGCACAGCAGTTGCCCAACTCTTCAGTATGTTTGGTTCAAGAATGCTGGATCTCTCCTTGCCAATGTTTGAGCAGATACCCAATACGCACATCGAGCCAGTCCTCCAACTTCTTCAGCAGAATTTGAACATTCCTTATGCCTCGTCTCTCGGAAGATTTTTTGACTCCGTTGCAGCACTATGTGGTGTCTGTTATGAGAACAGTTACGAAGGACAGGCACCTGCTGAACTGGAATCGCTCCTTTACAAAATCATCTCATCCATTCCCGAGCACAAAGAGAATGTGAACCGTTATCACTACAAGATAAGTTATAAAGAAGAGACTGCAATTCTTGAGACGGAAGAGATTCTGGCGAGTATACTGAGCGACATAGCGGCAAAGAGAAGAGTGGAAGAGATTTCCTTGTCGTTTCACGAGACTATATGCCGTGCAGCGGTCGAACTTTGCAAATTTGGGGCAGAGAAATATGCTATCAAGCGCGTAGCACTTTCAGGCGGCTCCTTCCAAAATAGATACCTCTACTTGCGCACAAAATATCTCCTTGAAGCGCAAGGGTTCGAAGTGCTCACTCATTCTCAAGTGCCGCCGAACGACGCAGGAATAAGCCTCGGGCAAGCACTTTTCGCAAAACTGGCAAAGAATAGGAGGGAAAAAAACTATGTGTCTTGCGGTGCCAGCGAAAGTCATTAAGTTGAAAGAGAACCGTGGAATTGTTGACTTAGCAGGAGTACAAAGAGAGGCTGACTTTTCGCTTCTTCCGGAAGTAAAAGTCGGTGACTGGGTCATCATTCACGCCGGTTTTGCAATAGAGAGGTACTCAGAAGAAGAGGCTCAGGAAACCTTGCGCCTGCTTTCGGAGATGCTTGATGCTTCCGGAGAGTAGATTCCGCGCAAAAAAGTTGGCAGAGGCTCTCTTGAATCGAATAAAGAAAGAAGCAGCAAAATTAAACCGCACTCTTAACATAATGGAGGTATGCGGCACCCATACAATGGCGATTGCAAAATACGGAATCCGCTCTCTTTTGCCTCCTAACATTCGGCTTGTCTCTGGACCTGGCTGCCCTGTCTGCGTCACAGATGAAGGC
>JAOAAR010000010.1 GCA_026418755.1 Planctomycetota bacterium | reverse complement strand
AGATGTGTATAAGAGACAGGGTAGTAATAGTGATGTGAACTTGAAGGAGAGGCGGTTCCTTCGTAAGGATTACCTGAAACTGCGAAATACTTCGCAATCCAGGCGGCACCGTCTCTGATTGCCTGGTTCACTTGGGCAGAATACTCTTTCGTCCAGAAAGGACTCCCTTCTAACCCTGCTTTGCATATGATAAGAGCGGCGAGTCCTGCTGTTGTCATGCTCCCGGTGCCGCGCACAGGTGGTGCAGGCATCTCTTTTCCATCCGCTGTCTTATAAGGTGCTGGTGCAACATACTGCCATCCACGCGGATACATTTTAAAATTCGCTTCTTCAACCCCAAAGCGGCGATAAGGGTCCTCCGCAAGTTCTGTCTTCGGCTTCTTCACATCATCGGTAGAGGTCTTCTCTCCTTCTTTTTTTGCTTCTTTTGCCTGTTCTGTCAGTCGCTTGTAATAATCTTTCTCCATTTGGCGCAGTTGACTTATGCTGAAATCCGCTGCCGGCACCTTGAATGTTGGCTTGAACTCTTCTTTCGACTCCCCCTGATACTTCAAAAAATAATCGGCTGCTTTCTTGAATACGGCAGGAGGAACCTGAATCTTCATCCGCATAGCGGCATTCAGCGCAAGAAGAGCATATTGCGTGTTTGAAACATCTTCTCCTCCCTCCGGATAGCGCCAGATGTTCGCCTGCTGCTTTGAAATGAGCCACTCAACCGCATCTGAAATCCATTTACGCGTTGTTGGCTCCACTCTTTTTGCCACCAACTCAGCCGGCGTCGTCTTAAGCGACTTGCCTACCTTCTCTAACTCTGCCTCCGTCGGCTCATAATACGCTTCAAGAGCCATTATCATAATCGAGACACTGTAAACCTGCTGCAGCGGCAGTTTCATCGCATAAGCAAACCCTTTTTGGATTGAAGGATGGTCTCTTCTGACTCCACTCTTAAGAAGCGCCAGAAGACACAATGCTGTGTTTCCCATTCCGTAACTACTCGCATAGATTCCGTCAAACGAACCGTCTGGTTTCTGGAGCGCCAGCAACCACTCAACCCCTTTTCTGACCGCTGCCTCTATCTCTTCCCTCGATGGAGGCGTAAGAGGTTTTTCTTCTTTCTTTTCGTCCTGCTTCTGCCCCTGCGGGGGAGGCTGTTGCTGTGGTTGTTGCTGAAAGTTCTCATCCTGTGTAACGCCTGATTGAGAAAAGATGATTAGAAAAATGAGGAGAAAAACCTTAAAGTGATTCATAAACCCCCTCCCCCTTAGCCTGTCTGGAAAGGGTTATTTTCGTTGAGGCTCCAGTCGGACATTTGAACAACCCCATATGACCCAGCCCGAGTCGCTACAGTGTGGACATCTGCCAAACGACATCCATTTTGCTTTTGGCGGGCGTGGTTCTCCTGATGATGTTGGCGGTTGCGGCTCATAAAACACTCCGTAGCAACCGTGACAATCGTATCTCTCGCTAATGTTGTAAATCTTTTGTGCCGTACCGTTACATTCAGGACATAGTTTTCGTCCGTAACAATACCAACACTTGACTTCTCCGTCGACCCATCTGTGCCTCTTCTTGCACTGGCGGCAGTAACCGATGTGCGGTTCAACTACCCTGTAACAGTAAGGACAATGGGGGACACCGTTCACCGAAAAAATGACCGCCCGTTCGTCCACCTCAAACTTGAACTCATAGAGAAGTATTGGAATACCAATGAGAATGCCTGCCGTAATGAGAAGAGTAATCAAGATGAATTTCCTTTCATACTCCCATCGAACAGCCTCTATCATTACTGGCATCTCCTTCAATAGGTTAATTTAAGTGTAACTAAGAAACAACTCTCTTGTCAATAAAAAAATGGATGAAGTAAGAGAAGAGGGGGAGTCGGCTTTTCATCCTCTTCGCTGTTCGTTAAGGTGCCCTTCTCTATGTGTATATGAAGCGCATACCGAGTAGAGGAGAGAGAAAGTATGGTCAAAAGGCATATGTTCTATTGTCCCAACTGTCGCGCTACGGGTGATGTTAGAGATCGCTCTTTCGGTTCTGTCTGCGAGAAATGTGGTTATGTATTGAGAAGAGGAACGGAGGCAAAGAGTGAAAGTAATGGTCTTTCGGGCAGTAAAAGAGAACGGGAAGGTGTTGTGGGAAGAGAAGTTTCCGGAAAGGAAAATAAAAGAGTATAAAGAGATGATGGGCTCTGTTATGTTTGCTCTTCAGTTTCAGAACGACCCTTCGCTGTGTGAGGGAGGGTTCGTTAAGCCAGAGCATATTAGGTATTACAGCGAACTCCCATCAAAAGTGGCTGTCTATTGTGGCGTTGATCCTGCTATAGCGGTCTCAGAACGCTCTGACTATTTCGCAGCAGTGGTAATTGGGGTTCAGGAGAAAACCTTTTATGTTATCGAGGCTTATCAGAATCGCCTTTCATTCAAAGAGCAGGTCGAGTTCTTAGAGAGTCTCTGTCTCAGACACAGGCCACTTCGTGTTGCTGTGGAGACAAACGCATATCAGAGAGTTCTGGCTGAAATGCTATGTGATAGAGGAGTGCCAGTCCGAGCTGTTCAGCAGGTGGAGAGTAAGGAGAAGAGAATCATAAGACTTGCGGCACTCTTTGAGACAGGACGAGTGTACCTTAAAAAGGAGCAGAGGGAACTCAAAGAGCAGATTCTCTCATATCCTGATTCGGAGTACGATGACCTTTTAGATGCGTTATCTCTATCAGTTCAAACCGCTTCCATTAAGAAGACAGAATATAGTCTGATAGCCGGTCTTTGATTTTTTGGAGGAGTTACTATGAAGGGGGCTGAGAAAGGAAATGGACTTTTCGCAGACATTGGACAAGTGCGAAAAAATATCACTAGGCGGCATCCTGAATATGAGAGAATGTATCCTCAATGGCAGTACTTTCTTGATTCCTATGAAGGGGGCCAGAGTTATGTTAGTAAACCTCAGTATCTTTTCTCGCATAGTCGTGAGACAGCAGAGGACAGAGCTTTCAGATTGCGCCGGGTCGTCTATTACAACTACTGTAAGGCGATAGTGGACCTTTATGTCTCTTACATCTATAAGAAGGAGATTCTGCGCGAGAGTAGTAACCCCTATTATCTGGAATTTTTGCAAGATGTTGACTTAAGAAGTAATGATGTTGACACAATGATGAGCAGATACATAGCGCCACTCTCGCAAGTTTTTGGGGTGGTCTTCGTCATCGTTGATATGCCGCAGATTACAGCAGACAGGAATTCTTTAAATGGAGGAAATGGGTCGGGAATACGCCCCTACATTGCTCCCATTCTGCCGTTTGATGTTCTCGACTGGGAACTGGACTCTATTGGCAGATTCAGATGGGTAAAAGTGAGAGAAAAATTTCCGTCAGAGCGCTCTCCTTTTGATGAGCACAAAACCCAGGATTACAATTATAGAATCTGGACTAAAGACAAGTGGTATCTTCTTGACAAGGAAGGAGATTTCTTAAACCCCAACGGTCCAGCGGGAGAAAACCACCCTGTCGGTAGAGTTCCTATTGTGGCGGTCTATAATGAACGCTCGTTTCAGAGCCCAATCTTCGGAATCTCTGCTCTTCAAGATATTGCTCCTTGCTGTCAGAAAATATATAACCTTTCCTCACTATTGGATGAGTTCCTTTATAAGCAGTGTTTTTCGTTTTTGGCATGGCCTGGCGATGTGGATGTAGAGCAACTCGGGACAAGCAATGTGGCGACATACGACCCCGAGACGAAGGCTTTGCCCCATTACATCACTCCTCCGACCGACCCTGCAAAGTTCATAGAATCGCAGATAGAGAAGAACATCGAAGAGATTTACCGTCTTTCCCGAATCAAGTATGTTGCGGTCTCTTCGCAGACAGAGTCGGGCATTGCGCGGTCTATAGAGTTTCACGACACCAACAACATACTGACGAGAAAGGCTCGCAATCTGGAACAGGCTGAACGGGAGATAGCAGAACTCTTTTTCAAATGGCTCGGAGAGAAAAACGATGTGACCATCCAGTATCCGCGTGAGTTCAGTATTCGGGCAGCGAACGAGGAAGTTGAAGAGGCTATCAAAGTGATGAGTCTCAATCTTTCTGAGACTCTGAACGCTCGAATTGGAAAACGGCTTGTGAGAACGGTTCTGCCATCTCTTAATCTGAACGAGGAGCAGCGCATCTATGCGGAGATTGATGGGAACACCGCTTTCCAGCAAAAAGGCGATAAATCTCCTCGTTAGTTGTTCTGTAAAAATTACCTACCCGAATTGGGAGATTTTTTGTCAGGGCGTTCAGGTCGGTCAATCCGCTTGGGCGACCGAGGGGAGATTATGTCATCCAATCGGCGCAGTTCATCCTCGCTCATCACCTGTTTGAGACTCTCAAGCGTGTTTATGTGAATCTGTTTCACCTGTTGCATAATCGCTTGACGGTCAATTTGTTCGGGAGGAGTCCCCTCGTATGATTTCAGTAGCGCTTGCACTTGTCTGTTCTCTTCGCTTAAAATGGCAACGACGGAAGCGGTTTTTTCGTCGCCCCACCCCAGTTTTGCCGCTACCTCTTTCACCTTCTCTATGCGTCCTTCTCCCATTTTCTCCGACATTTCACTCAATCTGCGTTTTTCCAGTATTGCTCCCGATTCTTGTTGTGGTATGTTCCCGCCTCCCGATGGAGGTGGTTGGACCGCAGGCGGTGGTGAAGGTTTTACAGTAACAGGTGAAACCTGATTCTTCTGCAAGGCTGTCACAGTCTCTTCGAGAAGAGCCACCTTTTCGGACAATTGGGCAATTTGTGCCTCATAATCGCTCTTCTGACGCAGGCTCGTCTCCTTGAACGCGTTGAACTGGTTACGCAGTTCTGCAAGTTCTGCGGCGGTCTTCTGTTGTATCTTCTCCTCCTGCTCTTCCTTTTCGTGGTTTAGCGCATACGTCCACAGGAGATATGCCCCGCCAGCGACGCCTACTCCGCATAAAAGAAGAATCAAAACAGTTCGCATTTGAGCCTCCTCGAATACTTCTTATATAATTATTATAACGAAAAAGAGGGTGCCTATGAGGCGGATTTTTTGCGTGGAGAGGGAAATATGTTTGTAGACGAAGCGCGCATATATGTGAAGGGAGGAGATGGGGGAGACGGCTGCGTTGCCTTCCGACGGGAAAAGTTTGTACCGTTCGGTGGCCCCGATGGAGGGGATGGGGGAGACGGCGGTTCCGTATATCTTGTGGCTGATAGCAGTGAAAACACTCTTCTATCAGTCGCCCGAAAGGTGCATTTCATAGCGGAGAATGGAAAAAGAGGAGGTTCGAAATCGCAGTCCGGTAAAGGAGGGGCAGACCTTTTCATTCCTGTTCCGCTTGGTACGGTTGTTCGTGATGAGGACGGCAACTTCATCGGCGAATTGTTGAAAGAGGGAGAGAGGCTTCTGGTTGCAAGAGGCGGCAAAGGGGGTCGCGGAAACAAGGCGTTTGCAACGGCGACAAACCGTGCGCCAAACTATGCCGAAGACGGAGGCGCAGGCGAAGAGAAATGGGTTCTTCTCGAACTCAAACTGCTCGCCGAGGTAGGACTTGTGGGGCTGCCGAATGCGGGAAAATCAACATTGCTTTCAGCGGCATCGAATGCTCATCCAAGGATTGCTGATTATCCTTTCACCACCAAATCCCCTGTATTAGGCATCGTTGAGGTGGGGCGCTTCCAGAGAATAGTCGTGGCTGATTTACCAGGACTAATCGAAGGGGCACATAAAGGAAAGGGGCTCGGCGACAGATTCTTGCGCCATATAGAGAGGACTAAACTGCTCATACATCTGATTGACATAGCGTCGCCAATCAGTTCCCCCCTCGATGCATACAGAATCATCCGCAAGGAGTTGGAGAGTTATAGCCCTGTTATCGCCCGGAAGGAGGAGATTATAGCCCTGAACAAGTGTGACCTGCTCAGCACCCTTGAAGCACAAAAGATTGCACGAAGCCTGAAAAAAGAGATACAGAAAAAAGAAGTGTTCTTAATAAGTGCGGTGAGCGGTAAAGGAGTGAAGGAACTCTTCCGTTACGCCCACAAACATCTTTATGCCTCTCACTAACGGGGTGTCAGTTCCTCAACATGGGGTGCTTTTTAGGCTCAGGTAGTGTAATAGGCATTCAATATGGGTGGCGTTCACTTAGGTTCTTATCGGTATGGGGCGCAGAGAGGGTCTCCTACAACAACTGTCTGCCAACTCAAATACGGCATTGCACAATAAAAACTTTCAGCAAGATTGAACCCTTTCGTGTAACGGTCAAACAGAATCGGGGGGCGACAACAGGCATCCAGATACGGCTCGTAAGTGTGTCCTGCTATGCCTGTCACTCCTTCTTTTACATAGTCGGCAAGGAGACATTGTCCGTAAGATGTACCTGTCTTAAAACTGCGGGCGTTTGTGCTTACAAATGTGACTGCTACTGCCCCTGCAGCCCAGGCGTTATATGGTCTGTACGGTGCTGTTGTGTTGCTCGAATCATTTGAACCCCAACTCGAATAGCCAACAACACCATTCTGATATGTCAAGAATGTGTTTGTTGTATCCAGAATCGTATTGAACCCCGATGAGACAAGAGCGGTACCTGCCTGACGGAGCCAGTCATTGCCCATCTGGTATGCTCCTCCATCTTTGGCAGGGTCTACATCCAGAACATAGAGCCCCCTCGGATGCCGCACAGGAGAAAACCCCCTGTCAATCAGCCCCTTCACATCATCAGCAATACCGTCACCATCCGAATCGGTCTCATAACCCGTTAGACGGCACACAAGATAGATGTTAAATGTGCGGTTAAAACGGGAGTTTGAATTATAATACGGGTTCGGAACTTTGCCGTTTATGTTGTATGAGGTAAAGAGGAGCGCCAACTCGGAATCAACGGAAGCAAAATCTTCACTGCCACCAGCAGAAGCAACTTTTAGCGGCACATCCGATGTGGTCACAATGTAAAAGATCTCCTCTTTCAGATTATTTGCGGTCAGAAAGTTCTCAACCTGAGCCTTTAGGTTGTTGAAATCCGTGCGGCTTATCTCCTCATTAACAGGAGCACTTATATAGCAAATTTTTGCTTTTCTCCTCCGACTTACATAATAGTTTCCAATCGCCTGCGAGTGAGAACTGTTTGAGTTCACAATGACTAAGACGCGTTCACCCGAATCAACAGAAGATACCTCTTTCTTTCCTCTCTTTGAACAGCCAGTGTAAAAGATGAAAACCGCTACACAAACGAGAGCGAAATGTCTCATAATCTATCGCTCTAATTACTTTGGACTCGAAAGGAATAGCCGTCAAGTCTCTGGGGCTGCTACCGCTGACGATCCTGAATCTCCTTCAGCATCTTTGCCGCTTCTTCTGCACCTCTTGTGCCAGGATACTGGCTGATCACATCTTGAAACGGACCCATCAGGTCTTCCTTATCCTCGTATTCGTTCTGACGGTAGTATTGAAGTGCTTTATGATATGCTGCCATCGAAGCCTGCTCCCGTGCATCTACCTTCTCCATTTCACGCTCGGGCTTGAAATACTCAATACTGCCTGCCATCGGGTTGGTAAATCCGGAGGATGGCTCACCACCGCCGGCAGCGAATGTTATGATGACAACAATCAAAATGAACACACCAACGCCAAGGAAGATGTAAAGAGCGGTCTGCTCGTGTCTTGCAGTAGTGTCTCTCGCTGGCTCGGCATAATACGCCGGCTCTTCGTCTTCATAATCATCCCTGTCGCGTCTTGAACGACCGCTACCGTAGCGCCCTCCACCGCGCCTCGGCTCCCTCCTCCTGCCTGTATCTCTTCCTCTTCCCATCCTACCATATAAAGCCATTTTTCTATCTCCTACAACTCCTTCTAATTATATATTATAACACAAAAATTGTGTCACAGTTTCCTCATCTATTAGGAAACGCTTTCAAGTAACAATCGTTATACCATAGTTTCCAGCGGTAAATCGCCGTTTTGAAGTCATCATCGTTAATCTCTGGACGCAAACCGAAGTCATTGCCTGTGATACGACAGAGTGCGGCACCAGAACGCCACACCACTTCCCTGTCTGTATCATCAAGCGCCGCTATAAGAGCGCCGACACAGCCATAGTTGCCAAACTCTAAAAGCGACTTCGCAGCTGTCACCTTCTCGGTCTGACTTCCCCTTACCAAAACCCAGCATATAAAATCAAGATGGGCTCTTGACGCTATGCGACGGCTTACTTCTACCAGAAGATGTCGTCGCGTGATATCAGAAGTAGGGTCCCCATACAACCGATTATACTCGTTGACTAAAAATGGCATCGCTGTAGCCCCCTCTTCGACAAGACTATCTATTGAGGGAGAAAAGAAACCTTCTTCTGTTTTGCGCACTACCTCCCCTTCAGGACATAGAGCAGCAATTTTGGCTTTTATCGCCTCTGCTTGTCCAGGAGCAAGTTGAGGAGGAGGAGGATAGGTTATCATAGTAATAGGTCGCGAGGCTTCCGGAATCTCCTGAGTTGAACTGCAAGAAGAAAAAAAAGAAAAGCAAATAAAGGAAACAAGCAGCAAATGCTTCATAAATCGTCTCCAACCACTTCTCGTGGCGGCGACTGGGCTCGAACCAGTGACCCGCGGCTTATGAATCCGCTGCTCTCCCAACTGAGCTACGCCGCCTTTCTCCAAATATTACCTCTTAACAGTGATTCTGTCAAGCCTTTTTAAAACTAAAGCAAAACCGTATCCTTATCCACAAATTTGCCTGTCTGCCATAAATAAGGTTATTAGGTCTTTTGTAAAGACTTGATAAGATTCCGAGTGATAACAATGCGTTGAATCTCAGAAGTCCCTTCGCCAATTTCACACAGTTTCACATCACGAAGCATCCGCTCCACAGGAAATTCTCGTGAGTAACCATTTGCGCCGAGAATTTGGATGGCGTCACGGCAGACTTGAGTGGCAATCTCGGAGGCAAAGAGTTTGCACATCGCAGATTCTTTTGAGTATGGAATCTTCTTGTCTTTCATAATAGCAGCGTGATATACAAGATGTTTCGCCGCTTCTATGTTCGTTGCCATATTGGCGAGTTTATATTGAATCATCTGGTGCTCCCAGAGAGGAACGCCGAACTGCTTGCGCTCTACTGAGTATTTGAGGGCGACATCAAAGGCACCCTCAGCAAGACCCAGTGCGAGTGCACCGATGCTGATTCTGCCGCCATCAAGGGTCTTCATAAACTGTATGAAACCCTCTCCTTCCTCTCCAAGCCTGTTCTCAACCGGTACCTTCACATCTTCGAAGAAAAGTTCAGCGGTGTCAGAGCCACGCAAGCCCAATTTGTCCTCCTTCTTGCCCGCCTTGAAACCAGGCATCCCTTTTTCGAGAATGAAAGAAGAGATTCCGTGGTGTTTTTTCTTCGCATCTGTAACGGCGGTAATAACAGCAGTCTCGGCGTATGTGGCATTCGTGATGAAAATCTTAGAGCCGTTGACAACATAATGGTCACCTTTTCTGACGGCGGTAGTCTGGGTCCCCCCAGCGTCAGAGCCCGCATTAGGCTCAGTGAGACCGAACGCGCCCAGTTTGCGTCCTGTCGCCAAGTCAGGGAGATACTTCTCTTTCTGCCTTTTGTCTCCGAACTCCATAATCGGAAATGTGCCCAGCGAATGGTGTGCCGCAAGAGTGATCCCCATACTCCCCGAAACTTTTGAGAGTTCCTCAACTGCAATGATGTATGCAAGCGTGCTGGCACCACCACCACCATATTCCTGGGGAACGGGGATTCCAAGAATGCCCAATTTCCCCATCTCACGGACCACATCCAGCGGAAATTCGTTCTTCTCATCGATCTCTGCAGCAATGGGTGCAATGCGCCTCTCTGCAAAATCGCGCACCATATCCCTTATCATCTTTTCTTCTTCAGTGAACTCCCAATCCATACCCTATTCCTCTCTTCTTACCTTTGGTTCAAACCACTTACCGTTTCAGATTCTCCTTTATAAACCTAACAATCTGCGAGATTTCCGTTCCAGGGAGAAAGACTTCGTCTACCACCCTCATCTCTTTTAATTTCAAAACATCGTCTAAAGGGATTACTCCGCCGAGAAGAATGAGAACATCATCCAATCCCCGCTCCTTGAGGAGTCTTGCGATTTTAGGGACTAGCGTCATATGTGCACCACTTAAAATGCTCAGACCAACCACATCTACATCCTCTTGCACGGCTGCCTCGACAATCTCTTCCGCAGTTCTGTGCAAGCCCGTATAAATAACCTCAAAGCCTGCATCCCGCAAACCTGCCGCCACTACCTTTGCTCCTCTGTCGTGTCCATCCAAACCAGGCTTGCCGATGAGAACTCTTACCTTCTTTCTTTCCATCGTCCCTTTTCCCTTTCCGTCTAAAAATTATTTTAACCAGTGGATGATTCAAGTCAAACAACTAACCAAAATTCTACATGAAGAGGCAAACCCTTGAAAGGAGTGAGGATCTATATTAATCCTGCCTATTCAGACGCAGGAACAACCTTAACCTTCCATCTTGTATTGACTTATTCTTCCCTTACTCTGCTTAACAGGCAATCAAAGACATCAAATAGAGCCTATAGTTAAGTTATCTGATTTCGGTAGGAAGACAGTTTCTATTTTTTCTATCTGCAGTGTGCGTGTCGATGCCACTCTATAATCCAGTTGTTGCTTTCTCCGAAGTTACTTATGTTCCTTCTTCCCACGAGGAAAGATATCTCTTCTGTTCATCATTTAGAGTGTCAATCTTTACTCCCATACTCTTCAGTTTAAGGCTGGCGACTTCGTTGTCTATCTCTTTTGGGACTGAGTAGACACAGGCTTTAAGTTTGCCTGCGTTTTTAGCAGCGTATTCAGCACAAAGCGCCTGAATAGCAAAACTCATATCCATCACAGAAGGAGGGTGCCCTTCCGCCGCCGCGAGATTGATGAGCCGCCCCTCTCCCAACAGAAAAATTGAACGCCCATCCCTGAGTTCGTATCTATCTATGTAGGGACGAACGCCGCGCTCTATCTTGCTGCTCATCCGCTCAAGTGCAGGAATGTCAATCTCCACATTAAAGTGACCACTGTTACACACAATTGCGCCGTCCTTCATCCTTGAGAAATGTTCCGAGCGAATCACACTCTTGCATCCTGTAAGCGTGCAGAAGATATCCCCTAGAGGGGATGCCTCTTCAAGCGGCATCACCAGAAATCCATCCATTACCGCCTCTAGCGCCCTCAACGGGTCAACCTCTGTAACAATCACTGTAGCACCCATCCCCCGAGCACGAGTCGCAAAACCTCTACCGCACCACCCATACCCACAACAAACAACAGTCTTGCCAGCGAATAAAATGTTTGTCGCTCGGATAATGCCATCTACTGTTGATTGCCCAGTACCATATCGATTGTCGAAGAAGTGTTTTGTGTTCGCATCATTTACCGCAATCACTGGGACCTTCAAACTACCGTCACGCTCCATCGCGCGCAATCTCACCATTCCCGTCGTTGTCTCTTCCATCGAAGCCAGTATCCTCGGAATAAGCGGCTTGTAGCGCGTATGAAGAGTCGAGACAAGGTCAGCGCCATCGTCAATTGTTATGTTTGGGTTCTCTTTCAATACGCTCTCAATATGCGAATAATACCGCTTGTTGTCTTCTCCTTTCACTGCGAAAGTCTTGACCTCAAAATGCTTGACGAGCGCAGCCGCTACTTCATCCTGCGTTGAGAGGGGATTGGACGCGCAAAGCGACAACTCCGCACCTCCTGCCCTGAGAGTCCTCATCAGATTCGCCGTCTCGCTCGTCACATGAAGACAACATGAGATTTTTACTCCTTTAAGAGGCTTCTCTCTATTGAATCTCTCTCTGATAAGTGCAAGAACAGGCATAAACCTGTCAGCCCATAAAGTCTTCTTGAAACCGCTCTCGGCAAGCCCTATATCCTTTACATCATATCCCTTTCTCTCTTTCTCCTTCTCTTCCATCTCTTTCTCCTTGTCTTGCAATTCCTACTTCAAACCCGCATCGGAACGTAGCGCTTCAACCTTGTCCAACCGCT
This sequence comes from Planctomycetota bacterium, assembly GCA_026418755.1. GTDB lineage: Bacteria > Planctomycetota > SKW154 > SKW154 > SKW154 > SKW154. Next base: position 4,137 of record JAOAAR010000010.1, on the reverse strand, counting down.
CCCAAAGGAACTGCTCCCCTTCCCTCCCAAAATAGCCATATCTGCACATATCGAGATAAATAGGACGGCGCAGGTTTAAACTTTCAATCATCGCCTTCGGACGGAAATCAAAATGCCTCTCGATTATATGGCGGATATCGTGGTCACTGATTACCCCTGTCCCCATCGTGTCTACAAAGACGGCGAGCGGTCTCGGGACTCCTATGGCATAGGCAACTTGCACTTCGCATTCCTTAGCAAGCCCGGCGGCTACAACATTCTTCGCCGCATAGCGTGCCATAAACGCTGCCGACTTGTCCACCTTCGTTGGGTCTTTTCCCGAAAAAGAGCCGCCTCCGTGCCCCGCCCTCCCTCCATATGTGTCAACTATCAACTTCCTTCCTGTGAGACCTGTGTCAGCCTTCGGACCCCCTTCTACAAACCTCCCCGTCGGGTTTATGAAGAAATTGGTCTTTTTGTCTATCATCTTGGCAGGAATCACCTTCTTAATCACTTCCTCCATCAATCCTTCGCGAACCTGCTCTATTGGAATGTCCTTGTGCTGCGCAGATAAAACAACAGTGTGAACGCGCACAGGAGTTCTCTCATCATAAGCAACCGTCACCTGACATTTCCCATCAGGGCGCAGGAACTCCAGAATCCCCTTCTTCCTCGCTTCTTCAAGCCTTCTCATCATCTTCCTTGCAAGCATAATTGGAAGGGGCATATATTCAGGTGTCTCATCTGTCGCATACCCTATCATTATCCCTTGGTCTCCTGCCCCTATTTCACCGTCCTTAAGCCCTACTCCAATACTTATGTCAGGCGACTGCTCGTCTATCGCAGTCACCACAGCGCAAGTCTCCCAGTCAAACCCCATATGCGGGTCCTCATAGCCTGCCTCGCGCACAGTCTCTCGTGCAATCTTCGGTATATCAACATAACAATCAGTCGTTATCTGCCCTGTCACGAAAACTATCCCTGTCGAGACCAGAACTTCACAAGCCACCCTTGCTATCGGGTCCTTCGCAAGCACAGCATCCAAAACGGCGTCAGCAATCTGGTCAGCAAGTTTGTCAGGATGTCCCACCGCAACCGCCTCTGATGTGAACAAATGTCTTTTCGGTGTTTTCATCTTTTTATCTCCTTATCTCTCTCAAAATACCACAAAGCGCAAATTATGCCCTTTCTTCTTTACGAGTCAAGGAGAAAACAACAACACAACATAGAACACTTCCACCTCTGATAACGCTCTTGAGTAGTGTGGCATTTATTACTGGATAAATCTTGCCTGTTCAGACACAGAGCAGCCTTTAACTTTTCGGCATCCTCAGGTTTGACCTGACCGGTTTATGGCGTGATAGCAAAGGTTTCCCGCTCGAGACTTCTTAATTCAACGAATCTCTCATTGTCATTTTAATATGAACAGAAGAAAGATGTTTAGGATAAGAGAAAGAATCAAGACTATAACAGTGGCTAGGAGGTAGATTTTGTATGAAGATGACTTGGAGCGCAACTCAACGAGTTCTTCTTGAAACTTCTTGGAGACCATCTTCTCTTTCTTGATGGCGGAAAGAATTGTAGTCCTCCCAACAAAAGAATCGGACGCCTTGGGGTCTTCTGTGAATCGCGCAACAGCAAGGTCTCCTATCAACTCCTCAACAGACTGATACCGTTCCTGCGGGCTCTTCGCCATCATCTTCTTGATAACAAGAGCGAGTTCCCTCGTGATGTCCTTGTTCAATTCTTTTGGGTCGGGTATCTCGGCACGGATATGCTTGTTCAAAATCACTCCCGAAGGCCCTTCATAAGGCGGCTTCCCCGTAACCATATGGAAAAGACTCACTCCCAAAGAATAAATATCACTCCTGAAATCGAGGTCTCTCTTGCCCATCGCTTGCTCAGGAGAGATGTATTCCGGTGTTCCCAGGACAGTCTCGTCCATCCCCTTCCCTAACTCTAACCCGATTCGGGCAAAACCAAAATCTCCCAACTTCGCTATATCGTCTTTGGAGATGATGATGTTGCCAGGCTTCACATCACAATGAACAACATTGTGCTCCTTGAGAAAATTTATCACTTTCGCCACTTGGATGGCAATCTCTATCGCATAGGACGGCTCCATCGGCCCTTCTTTCTCTACTATCTCCTCGGCAGTCCTCCCCTCAACAAACTCCATAGAAAAATAGTACTTCCAGTCCTCTCTACCGACATCATAAACGGTGATAAGGTTCGGATGGTTCAGTTTGCCCAAAAGCCGTGCTTCGAAAAGAAACCTCTTGCGCAGTTCTTCGTCATCCACCCATTTCCTGTGAAGTATCTTGAGAGCAACTATCCGATTCATCGACAGTTGACGGGCTCGATAAACAATACCCAAACCTCCTTCCCCTATCTTCGCTAAAATCTCGTAGCCCGTCACCGACATCTCTTTCTTCTCTTTGTCTTTCTCAAGCCTCTCGTATGCCAACTTTAATGCTTTCAGTTGTTCTTGCGTTATGTAACTCCGCTTTAAAACCACCTCATCAAAAGAAGTATCTGGCTCCTGTGATAAAACATCCATCACCTCCTGCAACTGGTTCGCAGACATAAAGCCGTTCTTCACCGCCAACTTCCCGTACATAAGGTCAGCTTCACGCACCTCAGCACCTCCCCCTTATCAAAAACAGGCGACTCTTTGCAGTTTCAAAAACCTCTCTTCCACATCTTCTCGTGAAACAGAAGCGAATCTGTCGGCACCGCAACTCTCACAGCAGAAAGATGCCGTAACAGTCGCATAAGCAAGCCCCTTCTTAAAAGTCTCTCCATCAAGACGCTGATTACCTGCAAGATATCCTGCCAGGGCACCTACAAATGTGTCCCCTGCGCCTGTCGGGTCACAAATATCACATAAAGGATATGCAGGTAGAGAAAAGTACTCTCCATCCAGAAACGCTAAAACCCCCTCACTTCCTCTTTTTACAACCAGAGCCCGTACCCCTGCCATCTCCTTTACCTTCTCAACAACCCTTACCAGATTCCACTCATTATGTAAAAGACGAGCCTCCTCATCATTTATGAGCAAAATATCCACCTTTTTGAACAAAGAAAAAAGTTCTTCGAGATGGTTTTTTATCCAAATATCCATCGTGTCTAGAAGTACGAGGCGCGCACGACGAGCCTGCTCCAGAACAACCTTCTGCACTTGCGGCGCGCTGTTACCTAAAAGAAAAACCTCAGAATTAGCAGCCTCCTCGGAAAGAACAGGAGAGAAGCCTATCAGAATCTCTGGAGTGACCGAAACCGTCTTCCTCCTATTCAAGTCCTGCTCGTAACACCCATGCCACCTGAAGGATTTTATGTCCTCACGCTGCTCTACATCCCTCGTCAGTACACCACGCTTTCTCAAAAGGCGTAAATACTTCTCAGGAAAGTCAAACCCTACTACACCTACCAGCGAAACCGGACGACAAAACAAGGAGGCAGCCAGAGCAGCAAAAGTCCCAGAACCACCAAGCCTCTCCACCTCCTTCCTCCCAGCAGGCAACTCGATTGTATCCAACGCCACAGAGCCAAGTACAGTCACCAAAACTTCTCCCTCCCCTGCAGGTGAAAATGCCTCCGGCAGGACTCGAACCTGCAGCCCTCGGATTAGAAATCCGATGCTCTGTCCAGTTGAGCTACGAAGGCAACAAGATGAGGGCGGCAGGACTCGGACCTGCGACCCACGGCTTAAAAAGCCGTTGCTCTGCCGACTGAGCTACGCCCCCACACTCAAATGTTCAGTATCTCTTCTTCCTTCTTCTTTAATAACTCGTCAATCTTCTCTTCTTGCTTCTTCACTATATCCTGGATGCGGTCGAGCAAACGAAAAGTGTCATCTTCTGGTAACTTTCCCTCTTTCTTGAGAGTTTCTGCGCGCTTTTTAGCATCCTTCCGAATGTTCCGAATCGCTACTTTAGCGTTCTCAGCAATCTCTCTCGCACGGTGTAAAAGTTGCTCCCTCCGCTCCAAACTCGGCGCTGGCACCGTCACCCGCACCATCTTCGCATCCGAAGAAACATTAAGCCCTAAATTTGCCTTCAGAAGAGCCTTCTGGATTTCTCCTACCAACGAAGGTTCATATGGTCTTATGGCAAGAAGGTTGGGCTGCGGCACCGTAATAACCGCCACTTGCTTCAG
>JAOAAR010000111.1 GCA_026418755.1 Planctomycetota bacterium | reverse complement strand
GTCAATCCTTCTCCGACCGTCAGAGAGACCATCAAAATCTTGGGAATCGAGCCTCTTTTTGTCATAGAAAAAAGCCTTGAAGATGCTTTTGCCCGCTACGGAATCGAACCAGAAGAGGCAGAAAAAGAGACCAAAGAAGAGACAGAAGGATGAACATTCCGCAAACTCTCTTTATTGAAAAACCGATTCTCTATACAGGTGCCCAACTCTCTCCCCACTGGATCTTCAAACAAACCTGCATAAAAGGCGACTCTATCGTAGCGTTTATAGGAGGTTGCAAAATCGAACCAGAGCATATGGCTGATGTTGAAGACAAATACTTGAATAAACGAATCGAAGCCGATAGTATGCTCCATTTTCTATGCGAACATTTCGGAGTCACCTTGAACGAAGTTTCTGTCCTCCAGCGCCTACTTGTCTTTTTGACCATTGAAGCATTACTTACAAGAAGAGTAAAAGATGTAAGCCGTGATGGTGATGATATCTTCATCCGTGACGGCAAACTCTCAATCTCCGTTGCAACAGTAAGCCCTGTCTCAGGTCTCATTCATCTGGGGCTAAACATCACGAACGAAGGGACCCCTGTCAAAACCGCTTCTCTCTCAGATATAAAAATCGAACCCAAGGAGTTTGCACTGGATTTGCTTGAAAGATATCGTAAAGAATGCGCTTCGATTCTTGATTCCTCCGTCCGTGTCGCCCCGAAAATTTGACCGCCATACGAAAACAATACTCTTCAGAACAAAAAAACAGTGTGAATTCTCCTTGACAAAAAATGAGAGTGTGTTATAATAAAATCAGTTTTTTTCAGTTTTGTTAGGAGGAAAAAGTATGAAGAGAGGTTTCACCCTGATTGAATTGCTCCTTGTGCTTGCCATTCTTGGCGCACTCGTCGGAATTCTGCTTCCGACAGTCGTCGGCTGGGCAGGCGCTGGCAAACTCGAACAAATCAAAACAAATGTCGGAACATTGAGAACTGCAATCGAACAGTATGCCCTCGAAAAGGGGGTCCTTCCAAGAGACGGCTCAGTGACAGAGCTCGAAGCAGACCTACGATCAGTTGCTAATCCGCTTCTTCCTCGCTTACCCGACGACCCCTACGCTTCTTCTAATGACCCCTGGACAAAACTTGAATACAAGAAAGACACCAACGGCAGGTACTATGTTGTCGGAAGCGATGCGAGAGGAAACAAAGACATCTCCTACTCTATCGATACTAACGGGACTTTAACGGTTACTCGCCCTGACACATCTGTAACAGAAGGAGCAGATTTCTACTTCGATGGCAATTATAAGAGTTACACAGTGGTCACACCATAATAAGTGTGACTCAATTTTAGGAGGATATAATTTATGAAGAAGGTAGGTTTTACACTTGTTGAGATGCTTCTGGTTGTCGCAATCATCGGTATTTTGATTGGAATACTATTGCCAACGGTTGTAGGAGTAACACAAGAGAGTAAAGAGAAGAAGGCGAGAGGCGACATCCGAACTTTAATCTCCGCTATTGAACAGTATTACATCAAGCACAATGTTTATCCTTCAAATACGGTTGGTTCTCAGGCTAATGACACAGGTGACCCTGCAACTGACTTTCTTGAAGGGCTTCTTTTGGGAGAAGACCCTCGTCTTGTGAATGAAGTGCCATCCGACCCATTTGAGAAGAGAGCGGATGCACAAGGAAGACCCTATAAGTATAAGTATTCTGTTCACAATTTTGACGGAAGCGGGCAGACAGGGCGACCCACTTATGTTATTTGGAGCGTCGGGCCCAAAGGAGCGGTAGGCGCATCAGTCACTGTCGGCGATGATACAATCGAATGGAAAGGACTCGGCACTGCAACAACTCCCGAAGAGGCGGGAATCATTTATTATACAAATGCAAGAGCGCAGACAGTAACACCGTAAAGAATTCATATTACCAGAGTAAAAGCGGGCGGTGTTGATTGCATCGCCCGTTTTTTTATTTTAGGTCCCTTTTCAGCGGCGTTTTTCGATGAAGATAGTTATATCGGAGTTTCCGCCTCTTAAATCAGCCCGCACAGGCGCAGAATCGAGATAATCTCTTGCACGGACAATCACTTCGTAAACAGCGTTCTGAAGTTCTCTCAAAGTGAAAGTATAATCTTTCGAGTTATTAACGAACTCTTGGTGTTCGAGATGGCGGTTGCCCTGTTCATCCAACCGATAACAGGCGACGATGAAATCCAGAGGCAATTCGTCTTTTGAGACAAGCCGCCCCGTCAAAACGGCTCCTTTACGGAGGGTGACTTTAAGAAATGGCGAAGGAAGCGATATTTCACGGATGACTACGGGGATGTATCCAACGGCTCTGACAGAGACTGCAACAGTCTCTTCTTCGGAGAAGCCTTTGAAGATGAAACGCCCGTTGTCGTCAGTTTTTTGAGGCGCCGCATAATAGGATGCGGTGGAGGCAGAAACATCGGCTCCTTTAAGTGGATTACCAACCTCGTCAAGAACTATCCCTTCAAGAGACAATCCTTCAGAGAGAGTAACAGTCACCTCGGGTGTGCTTTCGCCTGCAATAACGGTGATGCCCTCGACTATTTTTGTTTTGAACCCACGGGCAATCACCTTTAAATTCACATTGCCACTTTGAAGCCCACGAATAGCGAAACGCCCGTTCTCGTCGGTAGCAATCGCCTGCCCCAAAAAGAGGTCACCCGACGAACGCATAATGTAAACATTCGCACCTTTCACAGGTGCAGCAGTTTCATCTGTAACTATGCCCACAATTGTACCACCCCTTTTAAGAACTATATCCACCCCGGCGGTCTGGGAAACAGAAACAGAAACAGTCTCCGCTTCTTGCGGAATGCAGTCAGGATGTGAAGCGCTTACTCTATGTAAAGTCGGGAAGACATCTTCCAGTCTGAAGAGACCGTCCTTGTCTGTTTTTGCTTGTTTTGTTTTTACCCCTGGGAGCGGCTCAACAGGAAAGAGAACCACAGAGGCGTCAGATAAGGGTTTCCCTATGTCGTCCAGTACTCTCCCCTCCACAACTCCGCCTCTTACAAGAGAAATTACAAGTCCATCTTTTGTCTCACCTTGCTCAATGTGGATGTTGTCGGCGGAGCCATCCGCATAACCTCTCTTCGACGCTACGATGGTGTAATTGCCTTCGGGCAGGTATGCGAGTTCGAATCCTCCATCGGAGGAGGTAAGAACGGAAGAGATGAGACGGCTGCCTGAAAATGCAGCAACTGAACAATCGGCAAGTGCACCACCTGCCTCGTCCACGACAGTTCCTTTAATTGTCCCGTATAAAGATGGGTCAAATCCTGCTTCAGGAGCAGACGGCACATCAAGTCGTTTAGACGGTCTTAAAGGAGAGGTCTCTTCTATCGGCTTCGGTCTTGCAGGTTGTCTCTCAACAGATGGAATCCTTCTGCCACTTTCCGTGATGGATGGCTTCCACCCTTTGAAGATGAAATAGAAAACAAAAAGAAGGAGAACAATAATTAAGACGACAACAACATAACGCATAAAGATTCTCTCCTTCACGCCTCCTAATTATAATACCTTCTGCCAAGCCAAACGGTTCGCTCAAAACAGTACTATTCCTCTGAGCCGAAAAGGAGTCTTTTGATCTGCTCCCCTTTTGAAGGAGAGGATTTCGCCGGCTCCGCTTGAGGTAGCGGAATTCCTGCACCGTGAATGATAACAGTGATACTAAACTCACCACCTATCTCTTCAGGGTCAACCCAGCGGAGAGCGGAGAGGTCAAACCGCAGAGAAAGTTCACCGTCGCAAGGAGCAGCAAATTTTTTCACCATCTCTCCACCGATTACCTTGTCTCCTACCTTCACCTCCAGTCCCCTGATTTGTCGCCCATACATACTGCCGCCAATGGGGGGTATTTCCGTCCCTCCGATGTTCAGAGTACCTTTAGCCTGCACCTCTACCGCATCGCCTTCTTTGACAGATAGTCTTAAAGGAATGAAATCGGCAGACGGCTTCAACATAATCTCCCTCACAATAGAAAGAGTTGTACCAAAAGATATCGCCAATAATTTGTCAAATGCCACCTCCACCTTCCCATAAGGTGTCTGAAGAACTATCCTCTGAATCTCTGCCCTACCGAGAATGTCGAATCTCTTCGTTACAATGAGATCATCCTCTTCGAGAGCATATGGCTCAATCGCTAACGCCTCTTCACGCAATTTCTGCCAGAACTCGCGCTCCATCTTCAGTTTTGTCTTTTTGAGTCGCTCTTCTACTTCATTCTCGACAAAACGATAAACATCCTTCAAACCGTTTTTCAATCGCTCGAGTTCTGCCGAAAGCCAGGCTTCTCCTTTCTCATCCCTACCAGTCGGAACGACTATAGTTCCTCCTCTCCCACCCCACCACCCAAACCTCTTCATCCATCCTGTCCAGCCTGTCTCTTCTTCTTCAACATTCTCCCTCTGCTTTTTCATTAGGTGAGCGGTTTGTTCCCAGATTTTGACAAGAGACTCAAAAGCGGTCTGAGCACGCTTCATAAAAATCTGTTTGCGGAGTCTTGCTGTAACTATTCCGCGCAACTCGGAAGCAGGAACATTCAATACGCCATAAAGAGTCTTGACTTTAATAGAATCAAACTCCCCCCGTCCGCGCACCCGAATCCCATCCTCAAGAAGTAATGTCGCAAGAAATGTCGTCAGATTGAAATCCTTTACCTCTCTTCTCCACAGTTTGTGAATCTGACCGTCACTCGCCTTCAAAAGAAGATAATCGTCGCGCACATCCAGAATCAACCCTTGAAGGTTCTTGCCATCTGTTGTTGTAACAGAATCCTGGGCGAAGAGAGATATGAACACGGCAAATGTGAAAAGAAAAGAGAAAACTGCCCTCATATTTTTCCCTCCCACACTTCACTCTCTTGCCTCTTCTCCTCTTAATATGAGAGAAGCAATCTTTTCTACACTATCTGAATAAGAGGAATCTGTTTTAAGAGGAGGAGCGAGCAAGCGAATCTTGCGATACTCCTCGAATAGTCTCCTCGGAAGAGAACGCACTATCTCAGCCATATCCAGTGCCTCAACAAGGCAGAGAAGTGCAAGCCCCGCAATTTTTGCAGAGAGTTGGACGCTCCTTCGGAGTTTGAGCGCACACATCATCCCAAATGATGCATTGTCTTCGGTCTCGAGAGAGACAACAGCACGGTCAACTGTGGCAGGTGTTGAAAGCAGTCTTACCTCGTTTAAGAGCGAGACTGCAACATAATGCGCCAGCATAAGCCCCGACTCTATCCCCGGCTTTCTCGACAAAAAGGCACTCAATCCTGTCACATCCGGGTTCATAAGCCTTGCGATGTGCCTCTCGCACAAGGACGCCAACTGTACAACTGATATGGCAGCGTAGTCAAGAGGAAGAGCAAGTGGCTCGCCGTGAAAATTGCCGCCTGATAAAACCTCACCATTGAAGACAAGAGGGTTGTCAGAAACAGAAGAAATTTCAGTATTAAGGGCAGATTCGGCTAAGGAGAGCGTGTCCAAAACCGCCCCCAACACTTGAGGAGCGCAGCGCAAACTATAAACATCCTGAATCTTGCGGCTTTCTTTACACCGAGGAGAATCTTCAAGCAGAAGACGCAGTCTTCTCGCCACCTCTGCTTGCCCTTTGTGCGGTCTTAAAAGCGAAAACCGCTCATCCAGTGGCACAAGCGGACTGGCGCATAAAAAGAACATAAATGCTGTGATGTTCACTACTCCCTCAAAAAGGCGTTTCATCTCGGATATGGCGAATGCGCTTTCTGCAGTGAACATACTCGTACCGTTAATGAAAGAGAGCGCATCTTTGGGTCCCATCTTAAGCGGCACAATGCGCTCCTTTCTCAACGCTTCTTCGGCGGGTATCTCTTTGCCCTTGTAAATAACCATCCCCTCACCAACCAGTGGAAGCGCCATCTGCGCAAGAAGTGCGAGGTCACCTGATGCACCAAGAGAGCCTCGGGAGCGCACAACAGGAGTTATATCTCTTTTTAAAAAAGAGAGGAGAATTTTTACAGCGTCAGGACTGACGGCTGAAGCACCCTTTGCAAAACAGTTGAGTCGCAAAGCCATCGCAGCGCGTACCGTCTCTCTCGAAAGCGGTTCGCCCAGCGCAACAGCATGACTGCGCAAAAGATTCAACTGAAATTGTCCCATCTCCGAGCGAGGGATTTTTACAGAGACAAATTTTCCGACTCCTGTCGTAACCCCATACACCTGCGTGCCACCTTCAATAAGCGAGACCAGTTTTGAGTAAGATGCAACGATTCTCTGCCAACCGTCATTCGTTATTTCAACATCAGCCCCGCGCCCAACAGCACATACCTCTTCTATATCAAGAGACTCACCGTCTATCTTGATGCTCATTCCTTCCTCTCCAAAAGTTTTTGAAGGAGGCTCTCAGCCACCTTTGGGTCGGCTCTACCCTTACTCTTCCGCATAAGAGAGCCTAAAAGATGTTTAAGCGCAGTCTTCTTCCCATCTTTATAAGCCCTCACAGCAGAGTCGTTCTCTCTCAACACTTCCTCCGCTATCTTGCTCAACTCCTCTTCTTTTCGCGTGATGCCCAAGTTCTCTCTTCGGATGATAACGGACGGTGCCACAT
>JAOAAR010000110.1 GCA_026418755.1 Planctomycetota bacterium | reverse complement strand
GATATGAGGCGTGTAACCCCGGCCCCCGCTGTCCGTTCTCCCACGCGTAAGACAGCGGCACCCGAGGAGGTGACGAAGGTGGAGGCGCCTACAGGTGCGCCCATAGAAGAGTATGAGATGGCTGCACCGACGAGAGCGGAATCGGGCAGAATCAGCCGTTCTGCGAAGTTGCGTGCTATGCAGATTAAACGGCGCGCTCCTCACACGGTCTGGACATTCATTCTGCTGGTTGCGCTTGTTCTTATTCTTATGAACATGCCTTTTGTTCTGAATACGATGCGCAACACCTCTCCCGATTATGCGAGGAAATTATCGGACGATGTTCGCGGGCTCGGCGATTGGCTTATGAGTATGTTCACGAGCCAAAAAGCCACTGCATCAAAAAAATAACTTTGAAGGAGACTCGATTTGAAGAGTTCATTCCTTTTTCTCGCATTTGGAGTAGCAACTTTTTTAGTCTGCGGGTGTGCAGTACCGACGGTCGAGTATGAGAGGTTACGGGAAAAGTACGACAAGTTAGAGTTGGAATGTGAGAATCTGCGTTCTGAGAATCTGAAACTGGCGAGAAACAATGAGATTCTTGCTGCAAAACTCGCAGGGCGGGAGGCTCAACTTTCTGCTGCTCAGAGTATAATCGAGGCGCTTAAGAAAGAGCAGGAAGAAAAACCTCCTACGGCAGGAGAGACGAAGATTTTACCTTCTGAGTGGAAGACGAATCCTGAGACAGGAGGCATAGTATTAGAAGACGAGATTCTGTTTGCGCCTGGCAAAGCGGAGTTGTCAGCAAAAGGAAAAGAGATGGTCTCGAAATTGGCGAAGATTCTCAACTCAGAAAAGTACAAGGGGTATCTTGTGCGAGTTGATGGGCATACTGATGACACGCCAGTGGTTAAAACGAAAGAAGAGAATATAGACAATTGGTTTCTGTCGGCAAGGCGGGCCCATTCTGTTCTCACTGTGTTGCTAAAAGAGGGAGTTGCACCCGAGAGGCTTTATCTCTCTGGTTTCGGGGAGATTCGTCCGATTGAGCCAAACGCTCCGAACAAAAAAGGTAATCCGAAGAATAGGCGGGTAGAGATTCTTCTTATGAAACCTCCCCAGAAGTGAAGTAAGGAGGCTGCGATGAAACAATGGTTCTTTGGAGTTATGGTGGTTGGAATTGTTTTCTTTTGTGGCTGCGTTCCTTGGTGGACATACAAGGATGTGGTAGAAGGGAACCGCAATCTGAAACAGACTTTCGAAGAGATGAAGAGCAAGTTCGAGATGATGGACAAAGAGGCTACGACAGCGAGAGCCAAGGCAGCCGAATATGAGATAACAAACAGACTTCTTAAAGAAAGAATCTCATATCTTGAAGGAGTGACAAAAGAGGCACAAGAAGAGTTAGAGAAATTGAAAGGTGGTCTCGTGCAAAAAGTCCAGAAGATTGAACTACCCCAAGATGTGAAAGGGCAGATATTCGTCACGGAGGGCGGTGCAATTGGAGTTGAAGGAGAGGTTTTGTTTCCTCCTGGCAAACACTCTTTGCGACCGGAGGCGAAAGCAGCGGTTGCTGCGGTTGCTAAGATACTACTTTCGCCTGAATACAAAAACTACTATTTCAGGATTGATGGGCATACGGATGACCAGCCGATTCGTGTGAGCGGTTATGAGAGCAACTGGCATCTTTCGGTTATGCGTGCGTTGAGTGTTCTAAACGAGTTGAAGGCACAAGGGGTGCCGGAAGATAGGATGTTTATCGGCGGCTTCGGCGAGTTTAAGCCGCGAGTTCCGAACGAACCGAACAAGAAAGGGCATATGAAGAACAGACGCGTCGAGATTACGATTCTCAAGAGCAAATAACTTCCTGGAGGATATTATAAGATGGCAGAGACTAAAAGGACGACGCCGAGCGGCGGGGTAGAAAGTGGTGAAGAGATAGTAGAGAAGAAGCCAACTGCTCCTGTGGCGGTTGCGCTTCTTATCATCGCCACCGTTGCCATCGGTTTCACAATCTATCTCGAGTTAGACTGGTTGGATGGATTCTTCAGCCCAGATGACTATCAGCAGAATCGGACGCCTGACAGCCATTTCGATAACTTCAGAAAGAAACTCCGCAAAGAAGAGGAAGGCAAGCCCGAGTGGTTCTTGAGAGAACTGGGCAAGAGATAGTAAAAAAGAGATTGTTTTGGACGGGCAGGAGGAGGGGGTGCGACAGTGTTTGGACTTGACATTCTGTTTCGCAAGGTTATGGGGCTTTTCTCCAAAGACCTGGGAATAGACTTAGGGACTGCCAATACTGTTGTTGTTGTTCGAGGAGAAGGAATCATCCTCCGTGAGCCTTCCGTTGTTGCGGTGATAAAAGGCACCAATCAAGTTTTGAGCAGCGGTCGTGCGGTCGGAGAGGAAGCGAAGCGAATGCTTGGTAAAACACCTGCGGATATTGAGGCGATAAGACCCTTGCGGGAAGGCGTCATTTCAGATGCGCGGATTGCAGAGGCAATGCTTTCTTACTTCATAGCGAAGGCGCACGGACGCAAATGGGGTATTCGCCCAAGAGTCCTGATTGCCGTCCCCTCGGGAATCACTGCGGTGGAGAAAGAGGCTGTTTTCATTGCTGCCCACCGTGCAGGTGCGCGCAAGGTTTACCTGGTAGAGGAGCCAAGAGCCGCTGCTGTGGGTGCGGGGTTACGCATTGAGGAGCCGCGCGCCAAGATGATTGTAGATATGGGAGGAGGTACTACTGAAATAGCCATTCTTACCTGCGCCTCCATAGAGACTTCTCACAGTCTTCGTGTTTCTGGAGATGCTATGGACGAGGCAATCATCAGTCATATGCGCCGCAATTACAACCTCCTCATAGGCGAGCAGACAGCAGAACGAGTCAAGATAGAGATAGGTTCTGTCATGCCTCTCGAACACGAAGTTCAGACGAAAGTTCGCGGTCGTTCAGGTTCAACTGGACTTCCAGAAGAGGTTACCGTTTCATCAGAAGAGATTCGTCAAGCACTTCTTGAGCCGGCAAACAAAATCGTCGAGGCAATCAGAAGTGTTCTTGAACGTACAAAACCCGAACTGGCTGCTGACCTTGTCGAAACAGGAATCACTCTTGCTGGCGGTACTTCTCTATTAAGAGGAATGGACAAATTGGTGGAGAATGAAACAGGGCTTGCTACTCGCGTTGCAGAGAGTCCGATGGACTGTGTCGCACGCGGCTGTGAAACCTTCTTGGACAATCTTGAACTGTTCTCCTCAATTCTCACCGATGACCAGCGATAAAACTGACAACAAAGAAGCCACTGATAAAACCAGTCAGTGATAATCCCGGTGATGAGTAGGACTACAAATGCTTACGGAGACATATATCCACATAGACGGTGTAAGTCTGAAATCGGAACGACGAATCCATTCAGGAGGAGTCTGCGACTGGTTTCAGTTTCTCGAGAAACCTCCATCCATTCATCATAAGTTATACAGTATCATTAAAGGCGCTCTTCCAGAATCCTTCTCTTCTCTTCGCGCGAAAAATGTCTCATACTTTTCGTCACGGCTTCCTCCCAACGAGCATTGGCGATTCCTTAAAGACTTTATTGATTCTGCGGTTTGTCTTGATATTGAAACGACAGGGTGTTCCCCATATTACGGCAAAGTGACGGTAATTGGAGTTTATGCAAATGAGAGATATTATGCGTTCACTTCGGATGAGGAGTTAGGAGACGCAGCAGAGTTCCTTTCGCGGTTCAAGATTCTCATCACATACAACGGAAAACGGTTTGATGTGCCGTTTCTAATTCACAAATTGGGATGGGGTTTCTTAAACGATATGGTACAAGTTGACCTGATGTATCCTTGCCGCAAATTGGGATTAAAAGGAGGGTTAAAAGGGGTCGAACGCGAACTTGGAATCAAGCGCCCTCTTGAAATTAGCGAACTTAACGGTTATGATGCCGTTAAACTTTACACACAATATCTGAATGGTGAAAAAGAGGCTTTTGACAAATTGATTGAATATAACCGTTGCGATGTCGAGAATCTTCTCAAAATTTTCGAGGCGGTTTATCCCAAATTGCGTCTGGAGGCAGTCGGCCATGGAATACAAAATCGAGCGTGCAGGTAAGCGATGCGAGGTCTGTGAAACATCTCTTCCGGACAAAGACGGCAAATGGTTCTCAGCGATAAAGGAGAGTGCAAGGGAGTTTGTGCGCTTAGAGTTTTGTGGTAACTGCTTTGAGAAGGCGGATAAGAGCGGGCTGTTTTCATTCTGGAAACGGAAGGCGAAAAAAGGTGGAACGAAAATATTCTTCGACTCTGAAGGTGCTTCGCAACTCTTCTACCGCATTCTCGAACAAGACGAGCACAAAGAACTTCTCTATGTCCTTTCCATTCTTCTTCTCCGTAAACATATCTTAAAACTTCTTGACATTCTGGAGGAGGGCGGAAAGAAATTTGTTATTCTGTCAGACAGAGCAGGCAAGCAGCACAAAATAGAAGAGCCTCCTATCAGCGCTGAGAAAATGGCAGAACTGAAAGAGAATCTCCTGAAACTGTTTCAGGAAGTTTAGCAAGAAACCAGCGCCACTATTCAATGCAACATATTCACAAAAGACGGAAACGATATGAACAAAAATTCCCTCAAAAATCTATGGGATGTTAATCTCAGAAACTTCTCCTTCTGAAATCACAACCTCTTTTTTCGTAACAATCTTGCCTGCTTTCAAAAGAAGGAGACGCCACCTACCTGGTGGAACAGGTTCGATGATAACTTTCTTGTCAGTAGATGGTCTCCTTTCAAAAACCATACTACCTGCCTGTGAAACAAGACGGACCTCATAGTTTGTAAAGTCTTCTACACTTAACGCAACTTCGACTTTTGCGGCTTTCTGTAATGTTACCGAAAGGTTCTGTCTGCCTGCTCTGGTCGTAACACTGGCTGAGATGTACCCTGTTGCATCTACCTTCACATTCAACTCTTCATCCTCGAATCCCCACATTGAAAAAAAACCGTCCGAATCCGTCTTAGTTGAGTTTGAAGAGAACGAACCCGAAGCATAGACAGTTGCATCTATAATTGGCTGCCCTTTTGTATCGACAACCCTCCCTTCAAGCGACATTCCCCGAACAAGCGTAAGCGTTCCAACATCTACTACTGAACATTCGGCGGGGCGAAAATGGGTGCGAGCCGGAACAAAACCTCTTTTCGTAACATATACATCCATAAAAGGAGACTGAGGAGGAACCTTTTTCATTCTGAAACGCCCGTCCTTATCCGTCTCATCATAAACGACTCCCTCCGCAGGTGGCAGATGAAAAGTGATACTTGCTCTTGCACCTTCAACAGGTTTCCCATACTCATCAACCACAACGCCTATCACCTCCATCCCACTGTGCATAATTATTTTTAACCCGCGAAGGCGTTCTCCAGGTTTTAAGGCAACATCCTCAACTGAAGGGGCAAAATCTTTATGTTGCGCAATAACTGATACATTACCCGGTCTAACCTCCTCGAGAACGAAAAACCCTTTTTCGTCTGTTACGGTCGTCAGTATTCTGCACCTCACAATGGCGTCCTTAACAGGTTCTCCTCCTGTCGAAATGACGATTCCCTCAATCGATGAAGTCTTCTCCGCCTCATTATTCGAATCCGATTTCTCTACTCCGGGGCTATTCTGACGAGAATCGGAAGACAAAGGTTCTCTGTTGGTGACTTTGAAAGGTTTGGATGTCTCAGCATATTTTCTCCTCTTCTCTTTCTCTTCCTGTTTCTGCGAACTCCGCGTCAAAAAAAGAGCAACACAAAGAATTAGGATACTAGAAAGAACCAAAAAAACACACGCTATTGTCCTTCTCAACATTTTATTGTAACCTTCGCGCTATTTGAAGTATCGCACCCTGATTATCTGTCTACTATTTCTATGAACGGCTCAGGGCAGCCAGGAACTTCTTTCGTATGGTAGGCATTGGGCGCTTTTTTGAGGTTAACAAAGTATTTAACTATATAATTGTCCCAACACTCTCCGTATTTTCTCGCATCATAAGTGCAGGTGTTTCTATCACACCACATCATCTTCTGATAAGTTGACAGACCGCTCAACATAACACAGTTGGCGCACTCGGTGTTCCCGTGCTCGTCGTATAGATGGAGTTTGGCGTGTCCCCATTCGTGAGTAAGAACAGGAGCGCTCCACCAACCTTCTGCCCCGCCCATGCATATAAATGTCCCTGAATACGCCCAATCTCCAGCATACCCAGCCGCCATCCCGATATATCTCACATACCACTGGTCAAGGTTTTCTATGATAAGTGTTACCCCCTCTTCTCTTGCCCAGCGATAATACATATCCCTGTTGCCACCGTTTTCTGCGCTGCCATTAGGTCCCCAACCCCAGTTATCTGAGATATGGGCTCTTGCGATATACATCTGCCCGTTGCTCATATTCCAGAGATTTTTTGAACAAGTGCGAATTCTGTTCGCCAACCCTTGCATAAAGTTCACATCACCATTAGGGCATACTCTCACATATATTCCCCACTTAATAGGCGCAGTATCAGTCGGCTGCGGGTCGTATGGAAGTGAAACATTACATATAGGTTTCGTCTCCACGATTAAAACAAAGGTTTTAGCACTGCTTACCGGAGGAGAAGCGCCGTCTATAA
>JAOAAR010000109.1:1470-6644 GCA_026418755.1 Planctomycetota bacterium | reverse complement strand
ATGTGTATAAGAGACAGAGTTGGAATGGGGCAGGATTTGTATCGTAACTACTATTTTGTCAAAGAGATCTACGACCAAGCAGATGAGTTCTTGGGTTTTTCCATCTCAAAAATCTGCTTTGAAGGACCGATGGAGGAATTGACAAAAACGGACAAATCACAGTTAGCCATTTTCATCACGAGCATTGCAGTGGCCGAGGTGGCACGCTATAAAGGGGTTTTGGACGGTTACGAGATAGCCGCTACCTGCGGGCTTTCTCTGGGTGAATATACAGCGCTAGTGTTCGCTGGTTCCCTTTCCTTCATTGACGCCTTAAGAATCGTCCACCATCGGGGAATCTTTATGCAGCAGGCGTGTGAAAAATCCCCTTCGGGTATGGTTTCCGTCATCGGACTCGAGCATAAGCAGGTAGAAGAATTGGTCGAGGAGACTCGAAAAGGCGGAGTCCTCGTTGCAGCGAATTATAACTCTCCAACTCAGGTTGCTGTATCGGGAGATTTGAGCGCACTGGAACGGTTTGAGGCAGCGGCAAAAGAAGCAGGAGCAGCGCGAGTCGTGAGACTTGCAGTCGCAGGTGCATTCCATTCACCTCTTATGAGTTCTGCTGCCAAGCGGCTGATTCCGTTCATAGATTCTGCTCCTCTCAAAAAGCCGAATGTCAAATTCCTCTCCAATGTCACGGGCGATTTTGAGTCTGAGCCGGATAAAATAAAAGAGAACCTCAAACTTCAAGTAGACCATCCAGTGAGGTGGTCTCAAACGATGCAGAAGATTCTCGACACAGGAGTGCGAACATTCTTCGAGTTTGGTCCTGGCACAGTCTTAAGCGGTATAATCAAGAAAATGGAGAAAGATGTAGTGACCCGTGCATTTCTGGCGAATGACTCTTTTAAAAAATAAGGGGTAAAAATAGGAGGGTAGAGATGAAAGTTGCAAAACTAATCTGCTTCTGTGTCTCACTTCTTCTTTTCAGTTCTTGTCGAGGACCTGTAACAATCACAGTAAGAGGAGAAGTTCCCCCCCCGCCGCCAGCGCCACCACCGAGCGTATGCCATATGTGCGGAGGAGCAAGAACAGTTGCCTGCGGTGTCTGCAAAGGAAGAGGCAGCGTGGAGATGGTGACTTACTGTTCCGCCTGTCGGGGTAGTGGGAATGTTGCTTGTAACCAGTGTGGAGGTAGGGGTTCTATCGCCTGTGCTACTTGCCGTGGAGCAGGCACCATCGTCGAATTCGACTTCGGCAGGAAAGTTAATGTCAAAGTCCAATGCAGAGACTGCGCAGGCAGAGGCAATTTTCCTTGCACCACTTGTAGAGGCAGTGGCCACTTCACCTGCAGGAGTTGTGGCGGAAGGGGTAGATTCTCTCAGGTGGCTCGATGCACCCATTGCGGCAACGGAAGAGTCACTTGTCCGCAATGTAGAGGCACAGGCAGATAACTCTGTATTTCTGACGAGGCTGCTCAATAAACAATCGTCTGCAGGAAGAGAATCTGAAACTTTTTTGTGATGCTAATCCGTTTTTTGCGTCTATAAACACTGTTTAATAGTTTAATATATATTGTACAAAACGGTCTTGTAAGGAAGCGTAGAAGTGGTAAAGGAGCGAAAAGGGAAGATAGGGTTTATGCCAGCGGATAAACTTGTCTGCGAAATGGTTGAGGATGCTTTGGAGACGCGTCTAAAGAGAATCAGGACTCTTGTGAAGGACGAGGTAAACCTTTCGCTCAAAAATGTCGAAAATAAGGTGAAAGAGATAGAAGAGAGGATGATGGTAACCTTTGGCAAAATACAGGGCGAAATCGAAATGATGAGCCATATGGAGATGAAAGAAGAACAGACTCTTCTGGCTCGAATCGAGCGACTGGAAGCGAATTTGGTAGCGATTGTTAAAGAAATAGAAGCACTGAAAATGGCAACAGAGAAAATTTCTCAACAACTTCAGGTTCAAGGGCGAGAGAAAAGGGGCAATATCGCTTTGCCGCCGAAGAGGGAAGAAACGGATTACTGAGATTATTTTGTGACCCCGTCGTCTAAGGGTTAGGACACGGGCCTTTCAAGCCCGAAGCGCGGGTTCGAATCCCGTCGGGGTCACTCTTTCTCAAGCGAGGTTTACAATTCCTGAGGTTCTTTCTTTTCCTTCCAGAAGAGGAAAAATAGCCCCGGTACGGATGATGCGATACGGGTGATATGCATAAGAAGTGCCACTTCCGCCCCGATTACAGAGACTTCTCCGACAAACAGAAGGGAGAAAAGCCAGTCGAAAGCCTGTTCTCCGACTCCGAGACCTGCAATTGAAATAGGGATTGCTTCCAATAAGAGCGCAACTAAGACAGCATAGGTGAGCGGCAGAAAAGGCGCATCAAGGCTTATCGCTTTAAGTAGGAAAAAGACGGCTATAACAGAGAGGAGGTGTGCTGGAATGGAGAGGAGGAACGCAAACAGGGAGTGAAGAAACCGCCGACGGAGTTTGAATGAAGCAAAAAGAACGCGAAGAGAGAATCTGCGCCACGGCAGGCGGACGAAAAGGCGTTTTAACGGTTCCTCTATCCACGGAGCAAACAGAAACAGGAGGAAAGAGGCAGTAAAGATGGTGAAAAAGATGGTGATGAGTGTAAGAGTTTGAGACTTGACCGATGAAATATGAAGGAAGGGAGCAACAAAAAGAATGACTGCCAACATAGCGAGCGTTCCGAGAACACGGTCGCCTAACGCGGATGTAAGAGCAACGGAAAACCTTTCTCCTTTTTCACGGTGGAGGATGAGCGCTTTGACAGCGTCACCCCCTACCACACCAGGTAGCATTATACTGAATATGTTTCCCACATAGGTGAGCCGCAGGGCAGAGAAAAAACTCAATTTCACATTCACTGCTTTAAGCAGAATCTGCCATCTGATTATTCCTTTTATATTCGTCAGAGTGTAAAGGAGTAGAGCAAAGGCGACGAATTCAAGACGAATCTCGCGCTCAAAAAAGATGCGAAGATCCAGTCTTCCCGAGAAGATGAGATAAAAGAGAAACCCCGCAGCAACAGCAACTCTAAAAAGCCACGATAAGATTCTCTTCTTCCTCTTTTCTCGCTTTCTGCTTTCTTCCACACTGTCTCCCGTTCTAAAAGAGATTTTAAACCTGGCTATAGGGTTAATCTTAACTTTTTAGTCTGTTGCTATCAAACCGTTTCGTCTAAATGGGTTTTAGGACTTAAATTTCTTTAATTTTGAGAGTGCTTTTCTTCTAAATCATTTACCTGTTATGTGCGAAATGATAATAGAGGAAGTCTTTAAGGAAGTGAGAATGAAGTTGGAAAACGGAATGTCTGAACTGAAAGAGCGGTTCATAGAGTATCTGAAGTTTGAGATAGGAGCGTCTCCGAACACTATAGACGGATACAGGCGAGACATCAGCCGATTTTTTGAGTTTTTGAACGACAAAAAGGTTCAAGACATCACAAAACTGAAATCGAATCTGGTCTCTGAATTTTTGCAAAACGAGGTGAAGTCGGGTTTCTCTGCGTCGAGTGTGGCAAGGCGTGCATCTACTCTCCGCACCTTCGCAAAGTTTCTCATCTATGAGAGGATGCTCAAGGAAGATTTCACGGACACGATAAACGGACCCTCCATAATGCGCCATCTACCGAGGTTTTTAAAAGAAGATGAAGTTGAAAAAATTTTGAGCGCTCCCGACCGCTCGAACCCGAGAGGCGCTCGGGATGCTGCTTGGCTTGAACTTCTCTATGCTACAGGATTACGTGCCTCAGAGGTTGCAAACCTTGATATCGGAGATGTGGACTTCGACTCTGGGCATTTGCGCTGCCGTGGTAAGGGCGATAAAGAGAGGATAGTACCTCTTGGCTCTCATGCTTTGAATTCGTTAGACCACTATATTCGGCGCTTTCGCCCAATATTTTGCCGCCATGATTCCTCAAGAGCGCTTTTTCTTTCCCGAACAGGCAAGAGACTACGGAGAGTCGACATTTTCAGAATAGTGAAAAGATATGCTGCAAGAGCCGACACAGAGGTTTGCGTATCACCACACACTTTGCGCCATTGTTTTGCGACTCATCTTCTCACACGAGGCGCTGACTTGCGGGCCGTTCAAGAGATGCTCGGACACGCATCCGTCACAACAACACAAATTTACACTCACATAAATGTCCAGAGATTAAAAGAGTTGCACAGCCGTTACCATCCGAGACCTTGAACTTCCCTCTTGATAATTTATGCAGCACCTATACTCCGAAGCACGGAAAGCATTACGCCTGCGGCAATCACAGAGCCAATCTGCCCTCCCGCGTTCGCTCCGACCGCATACATAAGGAGAATGCTCTTTTTGTTCGCCTTCTGCCCCTCAATCTGAACGACTCGCGAAGACATTGGGAAAGCCGAGATGCCTGCTGCTCCGATAAGCGGATTGATTTTTCCTCTACTCAATAGGTACATCAGTTTGCCAAGAAGGACACCTGCAACAGTATCGAGCGAGATAGCGACCAGCCCGAAAGCGAAGACCAAAAGCGTA
Organism: Planctomycetota bacterium; assembly: GCA_026418755.1. GTDB lineage: Bacteria > Planctomycetota > SKW154 > SKW154 > SKW154 > SKW154. The sequence goes on along the minus strand of JAOAAR010000109.1, from coordinate 2,132 downwards.
TCGGGTTTTAAAAACTCTTTTCCCTGCATTGTTGAGCCGATTGTGATGCCCAAAAACAGAGTAACGATGTTGGTAATTTCATTTTGAGCAGATTGGGAGAGGCGTTCTACGACTCCGGATTCTCTTAAGAAGTTGCCAAGCATAAGGAGCCCGATGAGCGGTGCGCATAATGGAGCAACAAGACTGGCGATGAGTGTAACTATTATAGGAAAAAGCAGTTTTGTGGTGCGGGAGACTTTGTATCCTGCTGTGGGCATTATCGTCTCACGCTCCCTTTTTGTTGTGAGTAGTCGCATTATTGGGGGTTGGAGGATAGGGACCATTGACATATACGAGTATGCTGCAACGGAGACGGGAGCGAGAAGATGTTTAGCGTAATGGGCAGTCACATAGATTGCGGTAGGGCCGTCGCAGGCACCTATGACTCCAATGGCGCAGGATTCCAGACGGGTGAATCCTGCTTGAAGAGCAAAAATGACTGTGAGGAAGATTCCGAACTGTCCTGCGGCACCGAAGAGAAGCATCAAAGGGTTTGCAAGAAGGGGAGTGAAATCAATCATTGCGCCAATTCCGATGAAAATGAGGCAGGGAAACACATCAGTAATGATTCCAACATTGTAAAACATTTGAAGAAGTCCTGGGGAGCCGTCTTCCTTCACCCA
>JAOAAR010000109.1:0-1460 GCA_026418755.1 Planctomycetota bacterium | reverse complement strand
CGTAAGAGGCAGGTTTATGAGTATGGCGCCAAATCCAATGGGAATCAAAAGTAGAGGCTCGACCCCCTTTTTAATCGCAAGATAGATGAGGAAACAGCCTGCCAGTATCATCGCAGCATTCTGGGGATGGTGATAAAGTTCCACAAAGCCTTGGGCAATAGACTTAAGCGCAGCCTCTAACATTTCTTCTCTTCCTCATACGGAAAAATTCTTTTCAAGAGGGTGCATAGGAGACTTATGATGAACAGAACCAGAAATGTTGCTCCGGCTCCTACACCTGCCAATACAAGTCCGAATTTCAGGTCGACCAAACTTTCTCCTTTCTTTCAACAAGCAAGGGAATATGGAGTATAGAAAAACTATTCCTCAATGCAATATAAAAATGGTTTCGACAACTATAAATGTTTAAGAAAACAATAACGCAATCAGAGGTAATGCTGGAACCCTTGATTTTTAAGATTTTCCGTGAGGCGTTTGACTTCTTGGGAGCGTCTCTTGTCGGCGACGAGAACGGCGTTGCCTGAGCGAACCACTACGATGTTTGAGAGACCGATGATTGCGATGATTCCTTCGTCGGTAAAAGTCACATTATTGGAGGCATCAAGAGCGATGACATCGCCTTCAGAGCGGTTATTGTTGCCCGAGTCTTTAAGAGAAGCCTCTAACGCATCGAACGCTCCGACATCTGCCCAGTCAAACTCTGCCTCAACGACTACTCCATCTTTGGTCTTTTCCATCACGCCCGTGTCAAAAGAGAGAGTTTCAAGCGCCTGATAAAGAGATGTAGTTACCTCTTCTTCCTTGCGTGTGCCAAGCGACTCATAGATTTTTATGAAGGATTCGTAATGAGTAGGTGATATTTCTTTGACTGTTTCGAGAAGATGTCTTACGCGAAAAGCAAAGATTCCTGAGTTCCAGTAAGATTTGCCTGATGAGATAAGTTGTTCTGCTTTTTCCTTCTTGGGTTTTTCGACAAATACCTCAATCTTGAACAGGTTGCCGATTTCGGAGGGTTGTCTCTCACCGGCGGTAATGTATCCGTAATTTGTAGCAGGGTAGGAAGGTTTCACTCCGAAGGCGATGAAGACCTTATTTTTTGCGAGGAATTTTAGTCCTGCGCCGAGGGTTTTGATGAAAGCGTTGACATTGCTTATCTTCTGGTCGGATGGGAAGGCGACGAGGACAGGTTCAGGGTCGCTCTTTGCCAGTCGGACCGATGTGTACAGAAGAGCTGCAAGGGTACCTTTCGGTAGCGGTTCAGCAAAGATGTTTTCCAGAGGCAACTCACCGCCCAGTTGTGAGGCGACCGTGTCACGCTGCGCCTGCGTCGTCACAACAACGATTCGGGAGACTGGAATCGCCTGTTTGATTCGATTGAATGTCTCCACGAGAAAACTCGTACCTCCTATTGGGAGAAACTGTTTCTCTTGTCCTGTCCGCGAAAGGGGCCACAAGCGTGT
>JAOAAR010000108.1 GCA_026418755.1 Planctomycetota bacterium | reverse complement strand
GGCGATATCTTCCTTATGTTGGGCTCGGCGCTTCGGCAGTCTGATTTGATGGAAGTTCAAGAAAACGCAACATAAGCGATGTAAAAGAGTACATAAAAGCGGCGGTGAGCGGTAAAAACCTTGTTGAAGAAGACTATAGAATCTCTCCTTATGAGGGAGCGGTTGAATGTCTGGTCTTGGGGCTGCGCACATCAGAAGGGGTGGCGGAGAAGCATCTGATTGAAAGGACAGGATTCTCGGTTTCAGATTTTTCAGATTCGATAGAACATCTCAAAAGTGAAGGGTTCATAACTCAGCAAGAAGGGAGAATAGTCCCAACCGAAAAAGGGTTTCTCTATCACAACACCCTATCTTCTCTCATCGAATAGAACTGGAAGCAAGCAACCATTCTGCTGTCTTTCTGCAGCGCTGGGTTTATTCTCCTTCACCTTAATGTAGGAAGAACATCATAGAGTGATTGCAGATGTTTGTTGACCACATTTTGTTCACCACACGTTTCAATCAGGCTCAACTGGTCGTCATCAGTGACCAATGCGACGATGTAAAGATGGCGCACCCCTTCGAGGTCATACTCGAAAAGCAATCGACGACCTACGAGCCCTTTCTTCGTCTTGAAACCACTCTCTTCTTTCAACACATACTGTCTCCTGTTCGTCAATTCGTGGATTGTTGCAGCGGTGCAAAAATCCAGATTCGTCCCTTCGGAAATCTCGCACCTCCGAAGAGCGACTATTACTCCTTCTGGCGAGACCGCCTGCCACTCGTAGCCATATGCTGGTTCTTCTATTTCTGCAAAACCTTTCGGCACATCAAGCGGTGTCCCACAACCGCATAGGGTAAAAAAACAAGAGCCCGACGATTCCGAACAAAAGGCTTTTATCCATCACTGTTTCCCCCATCCTACCGTTGCGGAAGCGATTCAAGCAACCGTTCGAGTCTGAGTGAACGCACCCAGTAGAACGGTAGTGTACGCATCACACAGCGTACTTGCGTCACCTGCTGCTGCGGCTTCGTGCTCTCAAGAGTCACCTTTATAGTTGAGAACGAAACAAGATGACTGAGACGGTTCAAGATTCCTTCAAGTTGCTCTATCTCTCCTATCACTTTACTTATTTCTCGCTGAATCGCAAGAAGCGCCTCTATCTGAAACGCCTGCTTGGAAAGTTCCTCGAGCCGAGCAAGATAATTTCTCCTCGCTTTCAGCCTCGTCTCTAAATCAAAAAACTTCTCTGTCACATCTTCTGCGCTCTCGTCTTTCGAAAGAACCACTCCAAGAACAGAAACTTTTGAAAGAGCGTCTTTATACTTCCCCGCAGGGACACGGACAGAGATGAACCCGCGCCGCCTCTGCAAAAGATATCCGCCTGCTTGCTCCGCCACCTTCTCTATATCATCCGCAACTTTCCAAATGTCGTCGGACGCAAGCCGAACATCAGCGGTGTATATGAGTTTGCGCGAAACCGCTTCTGCAACTTTTTCCCCGCCTCCTTCTCTGTCTCCTTCCCTATCTGATGCCTTGAATGCGTCCTGTTTGCTATATTCCCCAAGACGAGGAAGAGACATTCTTATTGGTAAGATTGTCAAGCCCCTCTCCGCGAGGTACATCAGGCACTACCACCTTCTCCTTATCAAGTTCAGTCATCGGAGACGATGGTGAAGGGCAGAATCTTTCGCTCCTTGCCGCTGTAATGTAACCGTATTCTAAACGACCCGGCATTACAAACAGAGCCAATAATATGAAAACCCCAACGAGTAGGATGACTATATAATACCATCTCACTTTTATTTCATACCTTTTCATCTTTTACCCTCCTTCAGCATTTTCCCTATATACACCTAATGTGCTCTTCGCGTTCTTAAGAACAAAGAACAATTTAAGCATCCATCCCATCCCTTTGCTTCCTTACTTTTCAAGTTGAAAATTCGAGAATAGCAGAGTAACCTATACACAGATAACGAGAGGTAGGGGAGAGGTTAGTATGAGAAAAACTCTGATTCTTCTGTTGATTGTTCTGTTGGTATTCTTCTCAGCGGCTGGTTGTGGGAGAAAGAAAAAAAAGAAGTCGAGCGGCAATCAATATCTACAACTCGCAACGGAAAATTTATCCGGCACATTTTATAACAACAACGACGATGACGACAACAACAATACTCTCGACAACGCAGACACCTCAATAAACGGCACCTCGGATGAAGCAGATTTAAGCGAGTTCAAAATAGTCGCTCATCCGAAAATCGCATCCAATTGGACAGGAGAACTCTCTCTTGATGCGGATTCGTCTGGCAAAGTGCGGCTGTTCTACAACACTGGAGCGAACTGGAGCGTCGTACCATTTACAGGCGGAATCTACACACTCTCAACAGCGCAACTACAAACAGGAGTCAGATTCAAAATCGAGGCGTTGACTTACCAAGAAGTAAAGACAGTGACCTCTGGGAAGTGGTGCGGTAAGGTTGAGATTCAATTTGTTTTAAAAGACGGGGCAGGAAATGTTAAAAGAACGGAAAAACTCCAGATGCGCGTTTCACCTTATATTATGACTCCGAACACGCAGCCCGCACAGATGGTCTATTTTGTCGCCACATCGGATAACTCCACATTCAGAAACGAACTCAAAGCGGTGTTAAATTCTCTCGGCATCCCTTTTATTGAGGTGAACGGTGGAAGTTATTCAGACGACAGGTGGTTACAAGACTCGCACGAGATCGGTTATTCAAGCGTAGAGCGTAGCGGAACACAAGTCACGATGCCAGTAGTGTTGCGTGCGCCGCGCAACAGACCTCTCATCAATTATCCGTTCAATGAACTTCTCAACCCCGATTTTGGCTACACCGTTTATGGCACAACATCGCTTGACACTCCCAACGAAGATGCATCGATGAATTCGTTTGGTAATCTTGAAGTGACTCCACCTATAAGCGGATACCCACTTGGAAGAATCTATTACGGCGGAAAGGAAGGGTTCAGACGGATGGATGCTAACCTGCGTGCATTTCTCGGCGCACAAATAACGCAAGCAGATTGTCTTGAAGTAGACTCATCTTGGCTTGCTGTCGGACATGTCGATGAGTTTATGATGTTCATTCCTTACAAGAATTCCTTCAAAATCGCCTACGCAAGCCCACGTCTTGCAAAAAACATCCTTCAATCCTTAAAAGATGCGGGTAAGGGCAGTACCATCATCCATCAAGGGAAAACGGGTTATCAGACGACCGTTGACTCCGTCTTAAACGATTCCACTTTTATGGCATATAACGATTCTTGTCAGGCGAAACTGGATTCAATTAAAACTTTTCTTAAATCGCAACTCAAACTCTCTGATGGTCACTTTGTAGAATTACCTGTTCTTTTCGAGGACTATGGCGGAGGGTATGCGGTGGCGTGGACGGCGGGAGCAGTGAACATGCTTGTTTTGAATTCCCAAAATGTTGTTGTTCCGAAGCAGTTTGGACCGCAGGACGGCGGCGTTGACAAATTCCACGAATTCATCAACAGCAAACTCCAACCACTTGGCTTGACTGTTCATTATGTTGATTGCTGGGATTCATACCATGTCTATATGGGGGAGATTCACTGCGGAACGAATGTGAAACGGCAGCCGCTTTCTACCTTATGGTGGAAAGTTCGTTAAAAAACTCTGGAGGAATAAATATGAAGGGTTTGATGTTTGTTTTGTTTCTGTTCGCATTTGTCCTGGGTAGTGCTTGCGCGTTTTGTGAAGAACTGGACGATTCAATAAAAGAGGAGGTGAACAAGAAACTCTCCGAAATGCAGGAAAAGACAGGTAAAGAGTATGTAGCCGTTCGCGACAGACTCATCAATATGGAGGCAGCCATTACAGAGTATCTCGAAAAACTCGCCGATGAGAAGAATTGGACGAGCGAGAACTGGCGGAACGCTTTTTGTGCCGCGACTGTTCTGTTGTGGCGCAGGAATAGACCGCTCTGCGAGAACTGCTACAACCTGAAAGGATTGAAACCAGAAGAGTATCTGAAACGCCGTCTTCCTGAGCCGAATGTGATTCGTGAACTTTGCGGACTCGGGAAAGAAGCGGTTCCTATTATGCTCGAAATCCTTGAGAAGACATTTTCTCTTTACAGGTTCACTGAAGTTGTTCCTGAAGGCTTCGAAGGAGAGGTCAATTCTTTGAGGAGTATGGAGCAAAAGGCGCTTAAACTCGGGATTATAATAGCACTTGGCAGATTGAAGGAGAAACGTGCCAATTACTTCCTCACCGAGATGGTAAAAAGGAGAGGAGAGGATTCAGATGTTCGCGCTGCTGCTGCGGAAAGTGTCGGTATGGTCGGTGTCGAAGGTGCGGTCTCCTTTCTTTGCAGATTCTTCTCCGCCGACGACGAGGATGATAGAGTGAGATGTGGCGCCGCTCTTGGGCTTGCTGCTATAGCATCTGAAGAAGCACTCGACGCACTTCTTGAGAACTTAAAGAAAGCGGAGGAAAAGCCGTCAGTCCGAAGAAGCGTTGCAAAAGCGCTCGGACTTCTCGCAAGCACCTGGCGTCCTGCGCCCGATACAGAGAAGGCAGAAGCAATGAGACTCCGTGCAGAAGAGGCACTCCTTCTACTTCTTGAAAAAGGAGGGGAAAAGGGTGTTCTTGAGGAGGTTTCTCTCTCTCTTGTTATGCTTTCAAATCGGCAGACGCTTGATAAATTAAAGAATATTGTTGAAACGACGGAAGACGCAAATGTCAAACAGAGGACAACGGATTTGATTGAGACAATCAAATCGCGGCTTTCATCCGACACAAACAAGTAGGCGAAAGATTATAGGAAGTCAAGAAATGAGAAAGATTCAGAAGTATGCTGTGTTAGCGAAAAGACTGGGCGCTGACGGAGCGAAGATTATTTCAACGAAAAATGTATTTGTGCGCGACTGGGTTTTCCTGAAATGCAAGTTCGGTTGTGACGGATTCGGTGAGAGACTCACTTGTCCGCCGCGCAGTCCTTCACCAGAAGTCATGCGGCGCGTTGTTTCGGAATATAAGTACGCATTATTGGTTCATTTCATACAAAGACCGAACGAGAAAAAGAAAACAATCACTAAATTCGTCGCAGAACTCGAGCGAACTATCTTCCTGGATGGTTATTACAAGACGTGGGCGATGGGGTGTGGTCCCTGCCGTCTGTGTAAGACTTGTGCAGACGAGTGCCGCCATCCTGAACAGGCACGTCCGTCAATGGAAGCCTGCGGGATTGATGTATTTGAGACAGTGCGCAAGGCAGGGTTTCCTATATATGTTGTAACTGACCGTAACCAATGTTCAAACCGTTACGGGCTCATTCTGATTGAATAGATGCTAACAGGTGGATAAGGAGCGAATTCGGCGCTGCAAGTCTTAAGGTTTCAAATATGGATGAAATGAGACTGGTCGCTTATTGCGGGCTTTACTGCGACTTATGTGCTCAGCGGGCGCGCATCCCTTATCAGGCTAAAGCGCTTAAAGAGACGATGGTAAAAGAAGGATACGATTCCTGGGGAGAAGGAATAAAAGGCTTCTCCTCCTTCTGGGAGTTCCTCTCAGGAATCTGCGACCCCGACAAGTGTTGTGCAGGGTGCAGACAGGGTGGCGGGCACCCATTCTGTCCTGTAAGAAAATGCGCATCAGAACGGCAGTTAGAAGTTTGCGTCTTCTGCGACGAGTATCCGTGTAAAAAGATTCTTCACATTGCAGCTGGTTATCCGATGCTTATTGCGGACGGACAAAGATTGAAAGAGATTGGAATCAAACGATGGATTACGGAACAAAAAGAACGCGTCAACACAGGATTCTCGTACAGCGACATTCGGTACCACCCGACCAGCACATCACCAGATTAGTCTTCTGCCCTTATATGTACTGACCGCCGTCAACTTTGATCACTTCACCTGTTATGTGTCTTGCCAAATCTGATGCAAGAAAAGTTACAAGATGTGCTACATCTTCCGGGGAGCCGATTCTACCAAGCACAATCTCAGCAAGAGCCATTTCGCGGACTTTTTCTGGCGCGTCTTTCAAAATATCAGTCTCAATCAGCCCTGGCGCTACTGCATTGACCGTTACATTCGACTTGCCCAACTCTTTCGCGAGTGCTTTGGTGAAACCGATGATTCCTGCTTTTGCTGCCGAATAATTTGTCTGCCCGAACTTGCCACGCAGCCCGTTTATGCTCGTTATGTTTATTATTCGCCCAGAATTCTGATTACGCATAATAGGTGCAACAAACCGCACAAAATTGAAATACCCTTTCAGATTTGTGTCAATCACCTCATCCCACTGTTCCTCGCTCATCTTCCAACTCACCGCATCCCGATTGATTCCTGCATTGTTCACGAGTATGTCAATTCTGCCGAAATCGTTCAGAACAGTCTGTATCGTCCTCTCGGCATCAGCAAAAACCGCCGAATCACATTGATACGCTTTTACTTTGCGCCCGTAAGATTCGATCATCCTCGCCACCTCTTCCGCTGCATCTGCCCGCGCCTTGTAAGTGAACGCAATATCAGCACCGTTTGCGCCCAAATCGAGCGCGACCGCACGCCCGATTCCTCGACGCAATGGGACGATGTCGTCCCGTGCCTCGCCGGGCGGTTTCGGACGCTTGCGCTCGATACGCCCGGCTTCGGCGATTCGGACGCTCCGTCCGCGCCGCCGGAGATCGCCGATGAGCTGCGTCGCCTCGGTGATGATCTGAAGTTCGTTTTCATCACCTCGCGTGCAGAAGTCGAGG
>JAOAAR010000107.1 GCA_026418755.1 Planctomycetota bacterium | reverse complement strand
GTCGTAACGCCAGCCTGCGCCCGGGTTCTGTGCGCGGATGATGCAGTCAAGTGCTCGCTCGCAAGGCTCGCGCAACCACACATCTTGTTTCATCGCGTATGCTTCACATATCGCCATTGTTGCGATGGCGTGGTTATAAATCCATTCGTGTGTTTCGGAGGTTCTGCCGAGCCAGCCGTCGCTATCTTGTTTTTTCAGGAGGTATTCGAGTCCCATCTGGACGGTTTTTCTGAATTTTCCGATTCTGTGTGTGTTGCCGTGGCCGAGGAATGCGAGGACGGCGAATCCTGAGACAGCGACATCGAAGTAAGGTGATGCGCCTGCATCGTTTTTACAGGTGTCGCCTTGTTTGCACCATCTCATATACCCGTCCATATCCCAGCCGCCTGCATCTGGGTCATTTTTTCTGTTCTGATGGCGCCAGAGCCAGAGGAGTGCTGCCATGACTGCGCTTTCGGTTCCTGGGGAGCCTCCTTCGCGGGCGAGTGAGCCGTGGCCCCATCTTGCGCCGTATGCGCCTGCTCTACCGCCGCCGATGCCGTATGCGTCAATGCAGCCTGATGAGTTTAAGTTTTTGTTGGAAAGGTTGTCGAAACTGGTTCCTCTGGGGACATCGCGTGTGATTGGTTTCTCTTCGTCCAAGATGATGATTGGTTTTTCGACGATTTTTTCCGCTTCGATACGTGGGGACTTGAAGATATCTCTCTTCACTGTGGGGTCGTAAGGCTGGTCAATGACAGGCTCAGGTGTTACATCGAACTTTGCGCGGGCGTCGCCTGCGGGGATGAGGAAGATTATCATAACTGAAATCCATATCATTAGGAGATGAAAGCCGCCTGAGACGAGGAAAGGTACTGCCCAGTGCATCCACCAAGGTTTTTCTTCAGGCGGAACAAACTCCTCCTCTTCCATCATCTCCTCTTCACTCATCTCCCCTTCGCCTTCTGGTTCTTCTTGAAGTTCTTCCTCCTCGTACTCATAATCTCTTCGAGCCATGAAACAAACCCTCCAAAAAGACTTCCTTATCGAGCCATCCGTATATATAATAGCACGAATTGCAGTTTTGTCAAGAGGTTTTTTGTGAAAAATGTGTAAAAATTGTGTAATTGGCAATTATCGGGGTTTCACATTTCGGGCGAGCCAGACTGGGTCGAAGTCGCATAGAATTTCTATTTTTTCGAACGAGATTGTGGAGTCTATTGCGAAGAGGGTGACATAGCCTTTGTTATAGGTTTTGTCTGTGGCGCTCATTACTGGGCGTCCGTTTATTGAGACGAGGATGTCGTCGCCTTTTCTATGGATGAGGATGGGGAAAGATTTTCCTTTTTCGAGTTTTGGCAATTCTGCGACTGCGAGGGTGGTGGGTTTCTTTGTAGGGGATGTTGATTTTTCTGTTATGAAATGTTTTTCGGGTCCATCTTTGTAGATTTTGTTTCCCTGTCTGTCGACACCTGCGAGAAGACGTTCCGTCCATGCGAATCCTATGATATATGCGGAGGATTTGACTCCTTCGCCCGAGTTACACACCTGAATATAGAATGTTTTTTTCTCTGATTGAGGGGATACGGAGGCAAGAATTTTCACATCGCCTTTGATGAGCGGTTTCCATTTGAGTTCTCCTTTTCCCGAGCCGACGAGAGCACCTTCCTGAATCTCCCAGGAGCAAGGGGGTGTTTCTCCTTTTTTCCATCCCACGGGTTCCCAGTCTCCGAATTGTCGAGGGTCGTCAAACTCGTAGGTCACCAATACCATTCCGTCTTTGAAGGTGACTTGTCCTGAGAAAGCGTTTTTCAAACCGCTTTTCTCGGTGCACTCTGCTATAAGTCCCTCTATACTGATTCGCAGCACTTCAGGCACTGAGGTTCCTTCTGCGTTTGACAGTGCGAGGCTCAACTGTTTTCCTGCGTCGAAATGTTTATTCTTTGCCATCAAGTTTCTTGCTTCGGCGACCGTTCCTTCGAGCAACCGCAGGGCGAGTTTTTGTTTATATTGTTCTGGGAGGGGGGCTCCTACTTCTTTTGCCATCTCGAAGATGTGGGTTACATCTTCTGGAGGGGCATTGAACTCGAGGGCGTAGAGGAGGAGTGCTGTGAGGAATCTCTGGTCTTTTTGGGGTGTTCCTTTAAGGGCGAATTCTATTATGGTGGAGGAGGAGAGTTGTGCTAAGGAGAACTCTGAGCCGTCGCTTGCGAGGAGTTTATCACCCTTTATCTCTTTTGGTGTTACGGTCAAGGTTTGGTTGTCCGTAGTGGTCAGTTTGATGTTTGTTCCGAAGGATTTTCGGATACCGGAGAGAACAGCCTCTTTCAGGAGGCGCACTGCGATAATGATATCTTCCATTTCTTTGAAGTCGTCGCCTATGAGGAGATTTTTGGAGTTAGTGAGTTCTTTTGTTGCGTTATCTGTGTCGAATGCAGCGAGGAGTTCTCTTATTCTCTCTTTTGCTGCTTGTGCTTTTCGTTTTTGTTCTGTTTGAGCGGCTCCTTCTGTTTTCTGTTTTTCTTCTTTCAACTGTCGCTCTAATCTTCCCACGACTGCTCCTGTGTTTGGTACTCTTTTCAGTTTCTCAATTTCTTTTGCTGCTTCTTCGAATTTGCCTTTTCCGATGAGGGCTTTTGCGCGGTTATCAAGGATGTCAATAAACCTGGAGAGGCGAGTTAGGACTTCTGCTTGGGCTGCCTTCACTTCTGGGAGTTTCTCGCTGTAACGGAGTAGATACTGGAGGTTGTCACATTCGGCAAGGACTGTTAGTAACTCGTCTAAGTCTGTTGCATTTTGAACTTTATCCTTAAATGGGACGAGTAGTCTGCCCGCATAAGAATCTATTTTTTCTTTTATGAGTTTTTTGCTCTCGTCGCTTCCGGTTGCATCGTACATTTCGTTGTATTTTCTGACGGCTAATTCTGGTTGCATCGCATATTCTCTGTCTATTCTCTCGAACAGGGTTTCTCTTTCTTCGGAGGGGGTGTATGAATGCTCATCGGGGGAGGTGGTATTATCGCTGCTTCCTGGGTTCGGGGTGAGGGGTGGTTTCGGCTTGGCGGTTGAAGTTCCTTCGGGTGTGGAGGGAATATCCGAGACGGGGGTTCCAGTATCTTTGGAGAGGAAGGAGAAGAGTGCGATTCCACCGACTGCTAGGATTGCAACCGCGACTATAGCGCTTACCGGGAAAGAGGAGGGGGAGCCTTCGCTTGAGCGGGCTGGGGCGCTTCTTCTGACTGCTTGTGGAGGTGGTCGGGCGGCGGTTGGACGAGGAGGAGGTTTTACGGCGCTTTTTTGGGGAGCAAGAGGTTTTCCTGCTGCTACTCTGCGCAAGTCTTCTAGCAACTGGGTAGGGGTTTGATACCTTCTTGTGGGGTCTTTGTCTGTCATTTTTTTGAGGAGGGCGACCAGTCCTTGCGACAGTTGGGGGTTGAACTGAGTAGGATTTGGTAGAGGTTCTTTCATCTGTTTCGCCATAATTTCGAAGATTGAGGTTCCCTCATAGGGGAGTCTGCCTGTTACCATATGGAAGAGGGTTATGCCGAGGGAGTATATGTCGGAGCGAGTATCTGCTTTTGAGGAATCTTCTATCTGTTCGGGTGCCATATATTGGGGGGAGCCCATGATTGCTCCTGGTTGTGTCAGTTGGACATCGCTTTTTTGGCGCTTTGCGAGTCCCAAGTCGCACAGTTTTGCCACTCCTTCTTTTGTGACCATTATGTTGTGAGGTTTTACATCCCGATGGACTATGCCTGCCGACCAGGCGCACTCGAGCGCTTCTGCTATGTCTATGGTGTATTTAAGCGCTTCTTTTTCTGGGAGTATTCCTTTCCGCTTTATAATATCCCGCAGGTTTTCGCCATCTACATATTCCATTGCCAGGTAATAGAGTCCGTCTGCTACTCCGCAATCTATGACTGACACGATGTTCGGGTGGTTGATTGCGGCTGCCGAGCGGGCTTCTCTGTTGAATCTCTGGATGAACTCTTCGTCTTGTGCGAGATGAGGAGGGAGTACTTTTAGGGCTACTTTTCTGCCGAGCGATATCTGTTCTGCTTCATAAATTGTTCCCATTCTGCCTTGGCCGAGAGTCCTTAGAATTCTGAAGCCGCCTAACTCTCTTGTCTCTTTTTCCACGCCTAGGGCTGTCAGTTGATTGGGGGTCACATATTTTTTCATCAGGAGAATATCAAGTACGCTTCCCTTTTTCGCCACCGCCTCCTCTATGCATTCTCTTACCTGTTCTGTAGTCACCATTCGCCGTTGCAGAAGGATGCGCACTATTTCGTCTTCTTTCATCTTTGCTTCTCCACCTCTATCACCTTAAAATTATACGCCTCTTGTCGCTGTTCTGCAAACCAAAACGGAACCCTGCTCAAGCCTTTTATACTAATCTCCTTCTTCAGCGTCTCTGCCGTAATTTTTTTGATACCATTCACACCATTTCTTGTAATCGGTGCCGAAGTTTTCCCCTGTGATTCGTGCGAGCGAGTCGGCTGCTATTTTGTTCAGTTCTTTATCGTCTTTTGCAAGCATTCTTATAAGATGAGGGATTGCCTCTTTCGCTCCTGTTTCTCCCAAGGCTGCCGCTGAGGCTTTTCTGATTTTCTGGTATGAAGAGTGTAATCCCCAGATGAGTCTTTCTACTGCTCGTTTTTCTTTGAAGGATCCTAACGCTTCTGCTGCTGCAGCCGCAACATCTGCATCTGGGCTATTCATTGCGTCGCATAAAGTCTTGATTGCTTCTGCATCGCCGAGCATTCCTATGGCTTTCACCGCTGCGAGCCGTACTCCTTTTTTCTTGTCTTTTAAGGCATCTGCGAGGGCGCTCAGACTCTCTTTCTCTTTTAGTATTCCTAGTGCTTTTGCCGCTTCTTCTCTCACTTTCTCATCTTTATCGTTTTTCAGGACCTCGATCAGAGGAGTTGTTATTTTCTTATCCCCTTTGTCTCCCAGTTCGCTTAGTAGTCTTACGGAGGCGAGCCTTAACTGGCCGTCATCCTTTTTAAGTGAGTCCACGAGGACGGGGATGACTTTCTCTCTGCCTATGTCAAGGAGTGCTTTTGAGGCTGCGCGCCATAAAAAGTCATCCTGCGTTACTGAAAGTCGGACAAGATGAGGGATAGATTTTTCATCTCCGAGCATCCCCAGTGCTTTTGCGGCGGAGCGTTTTACCAGAGTATCCTTATCTGAAAGGAGTTTTATGAGAGGTTCTACTGCATCTTTTGATTTCAACTCGCCGAGTGCTTCTGCGGCAGTGGCTTTCACATAACTCTCTTCGTCTTTTAGTCTCTCAATCAAGCCGTTTAGGGCTCTTTTATCTCCGATTCGTCCCAGTGCTTCGGCAGCACCTGCTCTTATACTCTTCTCCTTGTGGGAGAGTGCTGCAAGGAGGGGTTCTACCGCTTTACTTCCCATCTTCACTGCTTTTGCGATTGCTTCATCGCGCAGGTTTTCGTCGCTGAACTGGGCAATCAGTTTTTCTATATCATCCTCGGCAGAGATTTTGTTCACTAAGATGGAAAAAGCGCTTATCCAGAGCAAGGGCAGAAAAAATCTCTGTGTCCAGCGCATTTCGAGTTCCTTTTAACGAGCCAAATGTACTCTACATTATTTATACTCGCTGTGTGTCACAATTATTCAAACATTTTGCTCATCTTTTTGGGCAGAGGTGGGTATTTGCGTGCAATGGAGTGATTTTTGGAAAGGGGGAGAGTCTGCGCCTTGGGTTTTGGTTTGATAAAGAGTCTTTCTCCGCTATAATATGGGCATAGAGGTGTGGAAGGGGTATTGTTTGATAAGCGAAAGTGACAGGATGATAGGGAGAATCATAATAGTTGCGGGGATACTCTCGAGGGAGCAGGTGGCGAAGTATTTGAGGGAGAAGGAGAGGTTTGCGCCTGCCAAATCTTTTGCTCTTTACCTTCTTGAAAAGAATTTCATATCGAGACCTCAGTATGAAGCCATTATGACGGTGAAGAGGGACCTTGAGAGGGAGCAGGCGGGAGAGGTAGTGGCAGATGCAGCCGGTTCCAGTCTTTTTGATAAAGTGGATATGCTCCTTGAGAAATTGGGTATTGAAGCGGAGTCGAGCGAGGATGTGAGGAACTTCGTAATAGAACGTCCCCGTTTTTCGACTGCTGCTCCTACGGAGGTGGATTATCTTGAAGAGGATGTTTCTCATTTAAGAGGTGCAGGGCTTGATATGTTTCTTGAGTTTGCGCGCACTCTTGGAGCGAGTGATTTACATTTTGGTTCGGGTTCTCCGCCTTTTGTTAGGATTAACGGGAGATTTCTCTTTTTAAGGTACCCAGTTCTTCCCATTGAGGAGGCGAAATTTCGGTTGATGGGGATAATGAGCGACGAGCAGATTCGGCTCTTCTTGCAACGCAAGTCGTTGGATTTTGCCTATGCGGCGGAGCATGGGAGGTATCGTGCCAATATATTCTTGCATCATCGAGGCATTGGTGGCTCCTTTAGAATCATTCCGTCGAAGATTCCGACGATAGAGGAGTTGGGGCTTCCTCCCATAGTTCGGAAGTTTACGACTTATCCCCATGGGATAGTGCTGATTACAGGGCCGTCTGGTTGTGGCAAATCTTCCACGCTTGCTGCCTTGATTGAAATCATCAATGAAGAGCGGCATAATCATATCATAATGATAGAGGACCCAATAGAGTTCATCCACAAGAGCAGGAACTGTAATGTGACGCAAAGGGAGGTGGGGAGAGATACAGCGGACTTTCATACAGCATTGAGGGCGGCTCTTCGGGAGAACCCTGATGTCATCGTTGTTGGCGAGATGCGTGACCTTGAGACCATCTCTATGGCGGTTACAGCAGCGG
>JAOAAR010000106.1 GCA_026418755.1 Planctomycetota bacterium | reverse complement strand
TCTTAGATTTACATGGGCTCCCGCCATACTTCTTTTTTCCATTTCTGTGTCTTCTTCCACACTTATCGGAGGAGGTTCAGGCTGGTCATCTTTTGTTGGAGGAATCTCTCTGCCATCCGGATAAAACCAGCGTTTCCTCATATAGACTATCTTGTCCTCTCCTTTCTTCTCTACACGGCTGACCACAAAAAGAGCCAGTTGTTTCAAGTGGGTCACATATAACGCCCAGTCGCCTTCTTCCGCCTCTGCCCAGTAAGATTTAAAGTTGTTTATGAACTTCTCTTTGAAATCCGGTTGTTTCTCGTCCTCAGTAGGCTCGGTAGGCTGCACCCCTTCTTTTTCTGGTTCTTTTGGTTCTGTTGTAGGTTCTGGCTTTTTTTTCGGCTCCGGTGGCTGTCCGCTCTCCTCACCGCCACAGCCTACAATAAGCAGTCCAAAGAGAACTATAACCGTTAAGATTGCTTTCATCTCTTTTGTCTCCTCTTCTGTTTTTTCTCTACTATATGATACACACCTGATGTTTCTAAAAAAAACGATTTTTTTTGAGTCCACCTTTGCAGTAATTTAAGATTTCTGGCGTAGGGTGTTTTTTTAGGAGATTAGGTATGTCTAAACCACCAATTCCGTCCGACATTGAGATAGCCCAAGCGACGCCGCTCAAACCCATCACTGAAATAGCGGCGAAGTTGGGAATCACCGATGATGAGTTGATTCCCTACGGCAAGTACATGGCGAAGGTTGACTTGAGTCTTTTGAACCGTCTCAAAGACAAGAAGAACGGGAAGTTCATCACCGTGACGGCAATCACACCCACTCCGTTAGGAGAAGGCAAAACTGTTACTACGATTGGGCTGGGGCTGGGATTGAACAAAATTGGTAAGAAGGCGGTGAACACCTTGCGTCAACCGAGCAAAGGACCCACATTCGGAATCAAGGGTGGTGCTGCTGGAGGCGGTTATTCTCAGATCCTCCCAATGGAAGACATCAACCTTCATTTTACAGGTGACATTCACGCCACCGAGGCTGCACATAACTTGATGAATGCCGCCCTCGATGCGCACATTTATCACGGGAATGAACTTGACATTGACCCGTTCCAGATTAACATCGGCAGGTGCGTTGATATGAACGACCGTGCGCTTCGCAATGTTATCATCGGACTGGGCGGCAAGGAAGACGGTATCCCCCGACAGTCGTTCTACACTATTACAGTTGCCACCGAGACGGCAGCGATTCACGCCTTGACTCTGTCTTACAAGGACTTGAAAGAGCGTCTTTCTCGCATAGTTCTCGGCTTTACCAGAAGTGGCAAGAAGGCTGTTACTGCAGGTGATTTAGGCGTTGCAGGCGCCATGGCCGCTCTGATGAAAGATTCCATCAAGCCCAATCTAGTACAGACGACGGAGAACACCCCTGCTTTTGTTCACGGATTTCCGTTCGCTAATGTGGCACACGGGAACAACTCCGTCTTGGCAGATATGATAGCGTTGAAACTTGGGGATTATGTTGTGACAGAGAGTGGTTTTGGTGCTGACTGCGGTGCAGAGAAGATGATGAATGTCAAATGCCGCCAGTCAGGGCTTAAACTGGACGCTGTAGTGGTGACTCTTTCCATTCGCGCTCTCAAGATGCACGGAGGTGCCACAACCTTCAAGCCTGGCGTTGCATATGCCAAAGTGAAGGATGCTCTCGAAGGCGAGAATATGCCTGCTCTTGAAAAAGGGTGTGGCAACCTGAAGATTCATATCGAAAACATGCGAAAGTTCGGTATTCCCGTTCTTGTTACAGTCAACAGGTTCTATTTCGACAGAGACAAGGAAGTAGACTTTGTGGTTAAGTTTGCGAAAGAAAACGGTGCTTTCGATGCGGTTCCTATTGAGGCGTGGTTAAAAGGTGGAGAAGGGTGCAAGGAAGCCGCTCGTGCACTCGTGAAATGCTGTGAGCAGCCATCCAATTTCAGGCTTCTCTATCCTGACGATATGCCGCTCAAGGAGAAGATTATTACGCTTGCAAGAGAGATTTATCGCGCCAAAGATGTGGACTTTTCACCTACCGCTGCGAGCAAATTGAAACTTTACACAGAACTGGGCTACGGCAAACTTCCTATCAATATGGCAAAAACACATCTTTCTCTCACACACGACCCCAACCTCACCGGCGTTCCGCCGAAAGATTACATCTTCCCCATTAGCGATGTCCGTTTGAGCGCAGGTGCAGGTTTCGTCTACCCGATTGCAGGCACTATGCGCACAATGCCAGGGCTTCCTTCAAGACCTGCCTATCTTGATGTGGACATTGACCTCGAAACAGGCAGAATCAAAGGATTGTTCTAACCGAATAACGAAAGAAGAGAAGCCTCGCCTCTTTGGCGAGGCTTCTCTTTTTTTTCTTCTATTCTGCGAATAGATTTTTACACGATATTACATATGGTTCATACTCTTTTTGTTGAAAGAGAGTATGGGTTCGTGTAATATATGAACTGTCGAGGTGTTAATTAGGGGTGATTGTATGGAACGGCTTTTCAGGACTGCGATTGAGTCTATAGGAATCGTTTTTTTGATTCTCCTTATCAATTTGCTCATCTGGTTTGTGATCTGGGCATCTGGAGTATGGGTTCTGGAACGGGGTTTTGGTGCTGACTCGTTCTCTTCCATGCTTGTTTGGGGTATAATAGTCGCCGCAGCACTCGTGATTGTCAATATCTTCACTTTCCAGAAAATGAGTAAACGCACTGCCTCCTATGAATCGGCTTCTCGCTCATTTTTCACTCTTTTTGAACGAGATTCTCTTGAAAACCTGACAAGGCGGCTTTCGGACGCTCCCAGTTTCCGACTAATTCACTACCTTCTTGCCACTGTCGTTATTTCGCTCATTGCACTTCTTATTACTGTCAAAGTCGAGCATGGCTACCTTTTCATTCCTGTCTTCCTCATTTTGGTTCTTTATCTCTGGCATTCCCGTTCCAGGTCAATCCGATTAGTCGCCGCCTTTTATCAAGGGAACTCGCTTATCAGTGAAGGGCGTGCTGAAGATGCTCTATATATAGCCGATACGATGCTCCGAATCAGGCGCAAGTCCGTTGGCGGTAACTGGCTTCGTGGTAACGCTCTCTTCGCACTCGGCAGGTATGCCGATGCAGCGGATGCATATCTCCGAGCCATCCGCTATAACCCCGACTCCAGAAAATTCCTTCTCACCTATGTCGCTTTATGTCTTCACCGTATGGGGCTTGTTGAAAACGCTATTCGCAACTACGAAGAGGCTCTGGAACTTAACCCTGATGCCCCTGAAGCACATTATGGACTTGCCTGCGCTTACGCCGTTCGGGGTGACAAAGAAGAAGCAATCCGTCATCTTCGCCGTTCTGCCGAACTCCATTACCTTACCCAAACGATGCTCTCCCAAGACCCTGACCTTCAAAGTCTGAAAGATTCTCCTGAATTCACCAACCTTATGAGGTCACTTCCTGAATGAGAAATATAGTCGCTGTAGTCGCGACTTTCTCCATTCTCGTTGCCGCAGTGACAATAACCGTCTTCAGCCAGAGCCAAACCTCCGACCAAAACCGCTTTGTCGAAAAAAAATCTTCGAAAAAAGACGACATTTCCGCCGAGAAGATACCCGTTCCATCAGGTCCTTACAGTCACCCTGAAAAGTTCTCTCTCCGTCCATCAAAGTCAATCTCAAAAGATGAAGTTGAAAGGCTAAAACTTGCACTTCATAAGGCATCTTACTTTAAGCCTCTTTCTGACAAATCGGTCCAGTGTCTTCTGTGTCCTCGTCACTGTCTCATCAAGGACGGAGAGCGTGGCGCCTGTCGCATCCGCGCCAACTACGACGGCACTCTTTACGCTCTTACTTATGGTAAACCTGTCGCTATTAACAATGACCCTGTTGAGAAGAAACCCCTTAACCATTTCCTCCCTGGCACGAAGTCGCTCTCTATTGCGACAATAGGCTGCAACTTCGGATGCATCTTCTGCCAGAACTGGCATATCTCACAAGAGTACCCCGAACGAGGGGAACACCTTTTCATTGTAGAATACTTTGCTCGACTTATTCCCGGCAAGAGTGACCTGACGGTTTTTACCCCTTCCGAACTCGTTCAGTTAGCCAAACTACTTGGAGCAGACTCCATTTCGTATACATACACCGAACCTTCTGTTTTTTACGAGTATATGCTGGACACCGCAAAGGAGGCGCGCAAGGCTGGCGTAAAAAATATCTGGGTAACCTGTGGCTACCTCGAAGAGAAGCCTTTGCGTGAGTTGTGTAAATATCTCGATGCTGCCAATGTTGACCTTAAAGGATTCAGTGAAGAGTTCTATTCCCGTTACTGCGGCTCTAATCTTGCCCCTGTCCTCAAGACGCTCAAAATTCTTAAAGAAGAGAATGTATGGCTTGAGATAACTAATCTCGTGATACCAGGAGCAAACGATTCCGACGAGATGATTCGCAAGATGTGCGTATGGCTTAAAGAGAATTTAGGAACGGATGTCCCGCTCCATTTCAGTCGTTTCTATCCCAATTACAAACTCCAGGACCGTCCTGAGACACCATTTTCCACTCTTCAGCGTGCCGCCAAGATAGCAAAAGAGGAAGGAATCAAATATGTATACATAGGCAATGTCTGGGCGGAAGGAGTCGAGGATACGCTATGCCCGGACTGCGGGAAAAGGCTCGTCAGACGGCGGCTTATGAGTGTTCTTGAAAACCACATTAAAGACGGTAAATGTGAGTTCTGCAAAACTTCCATCCCAGGAGTCTGGTCGCTCAACTCTTCCAAATAGAGGTTGCAGTCTAGTAGGGTTATTGTAAACTCTCTTTTTCAGTCTTATCATCTCCTTGAAATGCGTCTTTTGGAGGCTGTTCGTTTCAAGAAGAGACCACTCTTTCCATCCAATCAGACAGGTATTGATTGAAAAAGGGGAAGGAAAGCCGTATCATTAAAGTTCTATGACGAGGAGGCGAGATGTTTAGGCGAAAACTGTTGTTTGTAGCGTGGATTCTTTTAAGTTTATGGGCTCTCGGCGGATTAATTGCTGAGTTTGGATTCCTCAAATACGGAGAGGCAGAACCTCCCGAGCGGCTCGCCCTTTTTCATAAACTGGACATCTGTTTTATTGTCTTCTTTGTTCTTACATACCTTGCCTTCTTCTTGAGCAGTCACGACAGAGTATCATTTGTTCGGAAAAGCCAAATAGATACATTTTTGAGTGTGCTTTCCATTATGATGTTAGTGGTTTCTGATGGCAGTGTATTCCGCTATTTTATGATTGGGTTCAAACTTATTGTAGGAATTGTGTGTTTGATTCGTTTCTTTTTGGGTGCTGTGCGCCTGCTTAACTTGACAACACCTCTTTTGATTGCATTCTCATTTCTTCTGATAATCGGCATCGGCTTCGGATTGTTGCTCCTTCCCGTTGCCACAGTCTCAGGTAGAATGAACTCTGTCGACGCTCTTTTCACTTCCGCTTCTGCTACCTGTGTTACAGGGCTTACCGTCGTTGACACCGGAACTCACCTTACACCGTTCGGGCAGATAGTTGTATTAGGATTGATTCAAATCGGCGGCCTTGGATTGATGACCTTCGTTGCCTTCTTCTCTGTCCTAATGGGTGCAGGGTTGAGCATACGCACAGACGTCTCCATCGGGGAATCCCTTGATTTGCGCATTCCTGTCTCCCTCTTCTCAATCATAAAATTCATAGTTCTCTCCACATTCTTGATAGAGGCGCTGGGAACGGTGAGTATATATTTTTCATTTCCGTTCAGTGAAGGAACCCCTTTCGGAAGACGTCTCTATTTTTCAGTTTTTCATTCTATTAGCGCCTTTTGCAATGCCGGCTTCTCCCTTCTCTCAGACAATATGTCCAGAGCCAGAAGTTGTATATCTCTAAATCTCACCTTTATTGTGCTTATTATCATCGGAGGCTTTGGCTTTTCCGTTAATCTTTCACTATGGCGTGCCCTTCTCTCCCTCTTCCGACGCAGAAGGGAGGCTTTATACTCTTACAGGTTCGGAGTTCAAAGCAGGATAGTCTTGCTGACCAGTTTCGCTTTGCTGGCTCTCGGAATGGCGTTTATTTATTTTGGAGAAGCAGAGAGATCGTTTGCAGGGTTTTCAGAAAAGGAGAAGATTTTGGCGTCACTTTTTCAATCTGTGAATGCGAGAACAGCAGGGTTTAATACCGTTAACCTCAGAAATTTTTGCGCTCCTGTTCTGCTCGTGATTATGGGACTCATGTTCATAGGGGCTTCCCCAGGCTCTACAGGAGGGGGAGTAAAAACTACCACATTTTCGCTCTTCTTGTTAGCGATAATAGCGAGGTTACGGAACAGGGAGAATGTAGAGGTATATGGAAGGAGAATTCCGGAGAGGTTGATTTCAAACGCTTTATTGATACTCTTTTTTGCAGTAATATTAATATTTCTTTGCACAGGACTTGTGTTGGCGTTCGGTTTTGATAAGGAGAAGGGTGGAGATAAGATAGGAAGGGATGAAGACACTTTTCTGAGGGTGCTGTTTGAAGTGGTGAGTGCGTTCGGGACAGTAGGTTACTCAACAGGAATCACAGCAGACTTGTCAACAGGGTCAAAAATAGTTCTCATTATGGTGATGTTCATCGGCAGAATCGGGCCTTTTACTCTGCTTTTGGCGATGAGCAGGCAGGCTAAAAAAATGAGATATACCTATCCGACAGAAGGTATAATGGTAGGGTAAGGGTTGTTAAGGTGGTAAGGATATGGCAAGGTATGCAGTAGTCGGGTTAGGCAGGTTTGGAAGAACTCTGGTAGAGTTTCTCGTAAAAGAAGGAAAAGAGGTGATTGCAATAGACAAAAACAGCGACATAGTTGAAGATGTAAAGGAAATGGTAGCGCGTGCTATCTGTATGGATGGCACAGACGAGGATGCGCTGATGGCACAAGAGTTGAACAAGGTGGATGTGCTGATTGCCTGCAT
>JAOAAR010000105.1 GCA_026418755.1 Planctomycetota bacterium | reverse complement strand
GCCGTAGTCCGTTTGCGCTATCCTCTGGAGGAGTTCCATCGGGCAGCCTTGCACACACCCACCATCTGTGCTGAACCGCCAGGGCGCAGACGGAAGATATATCATCTGTCTGTCTCCTCTAATCACAGGAACGGTCTCGGCAAGAAGTAAAACCCTGGTGGTGGACTCTTTTCTGCGGCTCATCGCCTCTTTGTAGTCAGTATGGTCTTGTCGAAGCGCTAGACCCCCATATATCAAAATTAAAAACATCGTTATACGCACCAGTTTTCTGAGGTTGCCCAGGCTTAAGAGATGCGCAGCGAGGACAAAAACTCCTCCAACTGCGCCGAGAACAAAAACAGACCTCGCTAAAAACCACGAGAATTCGGCGTCCGATGGCATCCTACTATACTGATGAACTACCTCAAGCGGCAAAAGAACTACCCAGAGAACAACAAAGACCAGAAACATCCGATACCATTTATTGCGCGGCAGAAGTAGCGCTGGCACAACCACAACAGACATGACAAGAAATACAGGACTTTTCAAGCGGGAAAGCCATACCGCCGCCTCCTTGTTGTATGAAACCGTCTTATATACCCCATAGAAAACTACTGTGAACAAAACCAGAAGTAAGAACCGCATAAATCCGCTTCTCTTTCGAGAAAAGAGTATCACCAGAAGAAGAAAAAGAAGATAAAAAGGAGAACTGAAAGGCTCCCCGATAAGGGTTATTATCTCATAAAGAGAGTCCATCATTCTCATTGTGATTGCTCTGAAGCGGTTTCTCGGTTTCCGATGGAGACTTTTCTGACCAGAAGAAGAGAGAAAATCAACGCCATAGGCAGGAGATACCAAAGGTAATACAGGTTGGCGCTATCGTCAACAATCACTTCAAGTGTGGCGGAACTGAACTCTTCGCCACTTCCTCCCTTAGGCGCCTCTTCCCAGCCGAATGTTCTGTATCGCTCTTTGTGTGCAGCGTTGATTCTCAGCCTCTCTACCTCTGAATTGGTAGCGGATACATCATCACCCCAGGCAAGCCTTAAAGAGCCTGATGAAAGAGCCTCCTTACTCACTTTAAAAGCAAGGCGGACAGAGTTTATCTCGTCGAATTCGCGGTACACAGATGCTCTCTCAATCTGCAAAGGAATCTGGCGGGAGTTGGCATCTTGCACAGTAATGTTATTAAGACTCTTGATGGAGAACGAAGGGGCGTTGAAAATCCCAATAACGATGAAAGTCCCCTCCTCGCAAGTCTCATTTTCGTCCAAGATGGCATTGTCGAAGAAGTCGTCAGGGACCTCTCTTATCGTTAAGATGACACTTTCTGCGCCGAAAGTGGCGGTGTAAGAAAGACAGAATAGAACTGCGAGAAGCAGAAAAAACGGCAAACGCTCCATTACCCTTTCTACTCCTTGCCCAGTATGAAAGTCGCATAAGTGACAGGATTCTTGAAGGAAGAAGCGTTTCCTCTCCAGTATGTTACGACCCCGTTATGCTCCCGACTCAGATTCACAAAAAGGATTCTTTTTTTCTCTTCCTTTTCTTTCTTCTCTTCCTCTTTTTTCTCTTCTTCCTTCTTGAAACCAAAGAGAGCCAAAGGCAGTTTTATTTCCATCTTTGTTCCATCCTCATCCTTTTTCGCCTCAATCCCTTCTGAGCTTGCGGAGCAAGTGACTTCTCCTTTTTGTAGATTGATTGTGACCGTTTCTGGTGTACTGTCTTGCTCTTTCGCAATGTAGATTTTGGCAACATCCTCTTTTCCTTCTTGACTCTTCTTCTCAAAGTCTGCGAGGCAATAAAGGTTCTCTTCATCGCAATAGAAGCGGAAGCGGCTCTGCTGCGCCGCAGGGAAATTCTCCATATATCTCTTCACCTTCTTGTACTCGTAAAAAGATGTACATAAGAGCGCCTTCTGCCATTCTGCCCCTCCTACCTTGCCATCTACAACAAGAACAGTAGGTTTCTTAGGAACCTCCATCACCGCCATCGCATCGCTCACATCCATCGTCTTGAAAACTCTTCTTCTGTCTCCTCCGTGAAGAAGAAGCGTTATCTTATATTTCCCCTCCTTTGTCCCCTTTTTGCGTGTTAGTTCTACCTCGAAGTACTCTTTCTTGCCGCCGCTGTTGACAGTCTGCAGTTGCGGATAACTTTGCCAGCCAGGAGATGGCTTCACCTGTACATCAAAGTCAGGGGTCTCCACCTCCAGGTGTATCTTCGCTATGGGGCGGTCCATAGTGTTCAATAGATAGACCCTGAAACCGCCCTTGTCGCTGATTCTGAGTTGCCCATCTCTTACATCGACTTTGACTATCAAATTGTCTTTTGCCTGCTCAAAAACATCGTTGCATAAGTGTCCATAAACGACCATCGAGGCGAGAAAGAACAAGCCGACAATGATGAAAATTCTTCTCATATCTCTCTCCTTAAACGGAGACCAAAAATTATATTGAACATCATATTATACGACTCTCAAAATGTTTATTCTGTCACAATTTTTTCTTTATCAAGGAATTTCTGTAAAGGAAGAGTAGGGCTTGACAGTTTACGCGATAGCGGTTACGATATTCCACCTGTGGTGTTGGAGTTTCTGTCTTGAAAGCGGAAGAAGCGCAGATGTTGGAGCGGCGTTTTCTGCGTGGTGTTCTGGAAAACATTCAGAAGATAGAGTCCATCTATGACCCGCTTTCAGATGCGCTGCTTCCTTTCCGCTACGATTCAGATGCTCTTATGAGTGGCGACAGGAAGAGGAAGGTAAAACAGCGAATGGAAGAGTTGGGTGTATTTGAGAAAGAGATTTTGAGTAATATCCCTTACGATCCTTATCTCCGTTACACCGTTACCGAAAAAAGTTTTCTTTCTCGTGGAGGTTCGGTAGTCATTCATGCAGACTGCCTTTCTTTTTGGGATGACTTCATAAAATCAGGGGAGAGCAACACACCTATCAACCGCCTGAAGGTCGAGGAACTGTTTCTCCGAGTCGTGGAAGATGCCGATGTGTTCCACTATGTAGCGGTCTTCTCCCCTACAGGATTCGACTCTGACTCAAAGCGGAATATTCCCCTCAGAGAGCATACTGAACTGACACTGGTTGAGAAAGGGGAAGGAACGCGTTGGAATCTCTTTTTCACATCGAAATCGCTGGCGCGGGCGATTGTCGCGCTTTTCGACCCCGAAAGCCGACAGGAGAAGTTTCAGCGTCTGACGAACTGTCTCAGGGAGTGTGAAGAGTTGAAAGTTTCAGGTGGGTTTGTGGTTTTAGATGATTTTCTTGCAGAACAGGATATTCCTTTTGATATCGCTAGTGTTGCTATTGAGAGGTTTTTGGCGTCGGATAGTGCGCTCAAGGTTGAGGAGATCGGCGGTAAAAAAATCCTTAAGCGGAGACGGCTCTAATGAACTGGTTTGAGAGATTCAAAGCGTGGATTTCTGGAAAGAGACTGCCTGATGAGACAAAAGCCGCACTCGAAGGTAGTGAGGACTCTATGCGCCTTTTGGGAGAGTTAGACAATCTGACAACAAGAAACGAGATGGAGATTGGACGGCTGAACAAGGAGATAGAGCGGCTGGAAAAGATGGAGCAAGAGCAAGTGGCGAGGCTTAAAGATGAGAGTATAGGTGAGCGCTCAAAACGGATTATTTTAAGGACCATTCAGCGCTTGAGAATGCAGATGGATAACCTCGAGAACAGAATCGCAATCTATGAAAACAATCTGCGACTCCATTTGACTCTCATCGGAAGATTGCAGCAGATACAAGCGATGGGACTGACAGGCGTCTCGGAGGAAGAAATAGACGATGTGCTGGATGATTTCGAAATGGCGCTTGAAGAGTATGAGGAGAAACTACAGGCAGGCAGATTGATGGAAATGGCAAAGAGACCGAAAGAGACCGCTTCTGAAGATGAGGAACTGCTCCATCTCGAAAAGGAGATTCTGGGGAAAACAAAAGAAAGTGACAGGGAGAAAGAAAAAAGGAGAATGGAGAAGAAAGAGAAGGAGAGAAAAACCGAGCAAGCGGAAGGGGAGTGAGGGACGGTATGGGGCTTTTTGACTTTTTAAGAGCAAAACCGGTGAATCTCGAGGAGTTAGAGCCACACCTGCGAGAAGTGAGTGCGCGTCGGCGTAAGGCGATGAGCCAGTTACGCAAACTGTCACATAAGCGCGACACTCTTATCGAACGCGCCAGAAAAGCGCGAAAAGACGGCGACAACATCGAACTGGATTATATATGGCAGGAACTGAAAAGTTTGCGTACCGATGTGGCTTACATAAAAAGGGACGCCAAAGTGGCGACCCTCGAAGAGATTGCCCTCAAACGCTACTTTCGCGGACTGAAACGGCTCAAAGAGCGGGGAGATACAGCCAGTATGCTGGAACTGTTCAGAAGATTACGGGAGAGTGGTTTGGAGGCAAAACTCCAGAAAGAAGAGATTGACGAAAGAGCGTATATGGATGAGTTGAATGCTATTCTCTCTGTGGTGAGCGAAGAGGTGGAAGCGCTGGAAGAAGAAGAGGACGAGGAAAAAGAGGCTTTTTTGAGAGAGTTAGATAAAATAATAGAGACGGAAGAGAAGGGAAAGACGAGAGAGGCAAAGGAGCGGAAAGAGAGACTGTCCCGCAAATTAGAAGAAGGTGAGTTAGGCGTAGAATGAGATTAGATAGACTTGGAGGAGTTTATATGAGAGTGGTTTTTGTAGTGTTACTTCTGGCGGTCATTTTCGGGTGCGAAGGTGCTCGTTCGGTAACCGAACTGGAGTTGGAGTTGCGTAATGAGAAGAACAACAGCAAGAATATGGAGCAGCAGTTGATTCAGAAGGATAACGAATTGAACGAGTTAAGGAGCCGTGTGTCGCAGTTGGAACAGGAAAAGGTGAAGATATCGGGAATGAAGGAGATGGGAGATGCGAAGATAGAAGAGTTAAAATGGGAGATGAGGCTAGATGAGTTCTACATCGAGTTAAGAGGAAAAGTGAGAAACACAGGTAGGGCGTATCTTGAAGATGTGACCCTAAAAGTGGCTTTACGAGACGAGACAGATAACATAATAGATGTGGAGTTGATGCCGCCTTATGCTCCTGAGAAGGAGCGTATGCTGAAATTCTTTCCTCTTGAGCCGCTTGAAGTCGGCGCAACACAGGAATTCAAGGTGAGAATCTCAACGAAGTATTTTCACGCAAACGGATTGGCGGCAGTGAAAAAGTGTATTGACGAGAACAACGCTTCAGTAAAGATACTTTTCCGCTCCAAGTGAGGTTTTTTAAATGGCGCTTTTTAAAAGCAAATCACAAAGAAGAATAGAGCGGGAGATGGAGATTCGCAAAGGGATTAACTCCATCCGTCGCCACATAAGGTTTTTGAAGAAACACGAAAGCGACTACCTGAAAAAAGCGGTGCAGGCAAAGCAGATGGACGACATTCTCCAATATAATTTCTTGAAAAGCGTTTTGAAGAGAACGGCGACTCAGCGGAGACTTATCGAAAGACAACTCCTCTCAATAGAGACAGCGGTCCAGATGAAGAATCAGGCGGAGATTCATTCGCAATTTGCTGCTGCTATGGGGGCAATCTCACGGGCTATTTCAGATGCGTTCGGCTCAACTGACCTTACGAGAACTCAGCAACAGTTTGAAAAAGCGATGGCGCAGGCAGAGACTATGGAAGAGCGGATGGAACTCTTCCTCGATATGGCTCAGGATTCAATGATGACAGCAGGTGAGACAACATCTGAACTGGTAAGCGACGAAGAGATTGAGCAGATGGTGAACGACGAACTTTCTCACCTTGAAGGAGGTGAACTGGACAAGGAGATAAAAGAAGGTCTCTCGGAGATAGAAAGAGAACTTCAAAGGGACGATGAACCAAAAAATGAATAAGGAACAGAGAAGATGATGGTGCTGGTTACAGGGGCAGCAGGATATATTGGTAGCCATCTTTTATGCTACCTTCACGATGCAGGATGGCGTATCACCGCTCTTGACGATTTTTCAGAAGGTCATCACGACGCAATCAAAGTGAATGTTGAAGTATACGATTGCAATCTCCTGGATTTTTCCAGTCTTGTAAGAATCTTTTCCTCTCATCCAATAAAGGCGGTTGTCCATCTGGCGGCTAAATGCAGCGCATCCGAATCCATCGAAAAACCCCAAAAATATTATCTGAACAACCTTGTCGGAACTCTCAACCTTCTCCGTGCCGCCGTTGACTTCGGCGTGAAACGGTTCGTCTTCGCCTCCGACTGCGCAGTCTACGGACGTCCACGCGTAAAGACCGTTTCCGAGACCCTCAAACCTTCACCTCTTACCCCTTATGCCCGAACCAAGACTCTTTGTGAAGAGAGTTTCCCTGACTACCATCACGCATACGGCATCACCACCGTCTCGTTACGTCTCTTCAATGTTGGAGGCGCATTTCACGAACATAACATCGGAGAATCCCACAGAATCGAACGCCATATAATACCCAATATCTTCAAAGTGGCACTCGGTCAGAAAGAAGCACTGGATATCCACGGAGCGGACTTGAAGACATCAGACGGAACATCTGTTAGAGACTTTGTCCATATAAGAGATGTCTGCGCCGCCATAGAGGCGGCGTTGGAAAAACCTCTGGTTCGTCCCTCAGTCTTCAATATCGGCTCAGGTGTAGGCACGAGCATCCTCCAACTCGTAAAAATTTCTCAGAAGATAACAGGCAAAACGATAAAAACCAGGATAACGCCCAAAATTCCAACAGAAGCGGTCTCATTAGTTGCAGATATAGACTCTGCCAGAAGGGAACTGGACTATACTCCTAAGTACTCCGAGGTAGAGACTATCCTTAAAGATGCCTGGGCGTGGCACAGAAAGCATCCCCAAGGTTTCGTCACTGAACGAAAACTTGAAAAGATGATGTTCGGCACTATCGCAGTTGAATTGGGATTCATCACAAAAGAGAACCTGGCAAAGGCTCTCGAACTCCAAAAAGAACAGGATAGTAAAGGAGAGCATAAACTC
>JAOAAR010000104.1 GCA_026418755.1 Planctomycetota bacterium | reverse complement strand
GTTGTGGCGCTGAATCGTTCTGCGCCATTTATTATGATAGCGAAGTAGATTTTTCCGCCGTCTTCGCTCTGTGCCACCCCTGCGATGCTGTTTGAGATTCTTAAATGGCCTGTTTTTGCCCAGACTTTTCCTTTGAGCGGTGAATCGGTGAACCGCTTTTCGAGGGTTCCGTCCACGCCTGCGGTTGCGAAGAGCATCTTAAGAGGGAGGCTTTTTTCGATGTCTCTTAAGGTTTCTACCAGTGCTTTAGAGGTGGCGACCGTATTGTAGGCGAGTCCGCTACCACAGGTCAGGCTATGCTCTTTTTCATCTACGCCCAGACTGCTCAAATACTCTTTGAGGACGGCGAGTCCGTTTTTGCGGCTTCCTTCGTTCGAGGCTGTTTTCCCCAGGACTTTGAGTAAAACCTCTGCATAGAGATTGACGCTCTCTTTGTTCATCGTTGCTACAAACGGAATGAGTGAGATTGAGTGTTCAGCGACCAGAAGGGAATCAAGGGAAAGCGGTTTTTCGGCGACTTTCACATCTCCTTTAATTTTTATTCCTGTCTCTGTGAGTGTTTTGAGGACTACTTGTCCGAAATACTTGAGAGGCTCTCGCACTGAAACAGCGAACTTTTGCTCTGTTGTTTTCTGATGGCACTTTCCTTCGACGATGAGTTCGCCTCCGGGTGCTGCTTTTATGTCAATCAGATGTTCGCTTTTTTTCTCAACGGTAATCACTCGGTTCTCAATTTTGTAGACATCGGGGATTGGTGACAAGGAGACTGCTGCTCGTTCGCCGACCTTTGTGCCGCTTACTACGACCCACACAGTGTTTTCGTTGAATGAAAGGGGTGACACAGGCGCGCAGTATGCTCGTAACTCTTGTGAGCGTGGAAAATCGGGTGGAATAAATTCATTATCGAAGTATGTGCCGTCAACGATCAAGTCGCCTTCGATGCGGTTTATGCCTAACGCTTTTAGAGTAGCAGCCCATCTGCGAAACTCTACGAGCGGTTCGTCGTAATAGCGTGTGGAAAGGGAGACATCTCCTGTTCCTTTGATGACGAGGGCGCCTTCGAGAGTGCCTGCCGATATGTTTCCTTTGATGAAGAGTTGAGTGGAGAATTTGTGGTTTCTCTCCAGTTTTTTCAGGGCGGCGCCTGTGACCAGCACTTTTGCGAGACTTGCGATGGCTAATGGTTTATTTTTGTTGTATTCGTAAAGAGCGTGACCATCCTTGTTCTCTGCGAAGACTGAGAAGGATGCGCCTTTTGCTTCGTATGTTCTGATGAGAGAATCGAGCCGCTCTTTTTTTGTTTCTGCCTCTGTTGTTGTCACGAAGGATAGTGCCAGGAGAAGACCGAATGCTGCGAAGACAATCCTTGTTTTTGGAGGTATTCTTATCATAATGAACTCCTGTGGCTTGGCTCTACTTGTAAAGTTGTTCGAGGATGAGTTCTGCGCAGCGTTTGCCGCTCTGGAGCATTCCGCCGAAGATTGGACCCATTCTGGGACCTCCGAAGACTGCTCCGACCGCCATCCCGCATACATAGAGCCCCTTGACCAGTTCTCCGGTGTGTTCTACGGTGAATTTCTCGCCTTCCTCGGCGGACATAGGGCCCTGGGGGAGTATTTTTTTGCCCAGATGCCTCTCTGCCAGGCGGCTTACTACCGCATCGTGTCCTGTTGCGTCCACAACAACTTTGGATTCGATATTCAATGGGTCAATGTGGAAGCCTCCTGTTCGAATGGCAGAAGAGTTCACCACGACGCCACAGATTTTTCCTTTTTTCACGATGATATCCTCGCAGGTTACACCGTTGAAGACTCTTGCATAACGGGATGCACGCTCCACAAGACATCCGCCCAGCAGCACGGCATCCACTGTCAGCAGGTTATCCTCTTCTTCCTCATATATTATATTAAACTCTTCGAGGAGAGGTTTTAGAGAACTCTGGAGGACTGCTACAGAGAATCCCATACCGCCTCCCCATATTCCTCCTCCTGGAGAGTACTTACTCTCGATGACAGCCGCTTTGACTCCGCCTCTTGCTAAATAGTATGCGCAGACAAGTCCTGATGGACCTCCTCCGACTACGACTACATCGAGGAGAAGATGCTCTTTCAGTGCTTCGAGGTATCTTTTTATTATCACCTCGCTTATTTTTGCTTCGATTCCCATATTTTTTCTCCTACTTGTTAAGAACAAATGAAACAGAATTGCCCCGTTTTCTTCAAGAACTATTTATTAAAATTTGCTATTTTTTGACTGAGTGATGTATGGAACGGGTTGTGCAGTTTTTCCTGTAAATGTTTGGAGTATCTGAACGGTTCTCTGCGTATAACCGCCGTCGGTTTTGCCTCTCACAGAATTAGGCGTTTAATTTATTGGGTGGTGCTAATTGATTAGATTTAATCCGATGTCTGGGTTGGGCTGCCGCTCGACTTTTGGTTGGACACGGATATATATCTCTGCTGTTACTGAGATTGTGGCTTCGAACAAGTGTCCACCGAAAACTGAGAAATTCCCGCCTGAGATTACGGCGTGCAGATGGCAAAAGGGATTCCCTTCGAGGAGGCTAATGTTGCCGACGAGAGAGAGCAACTCGAAGTTAGCATCGAAGCGTTGCCTGATATATTCTTTTTTTTTCGTATCGAAGAATCCAAGGGTGACATTCGTTACGCCACCGATGCCGTGAATCTCGCCGCCTTCGAGGTGCTGTTTTTTGGCGAAATCGGTCAAAGACTTTACAACTTCTTCACCTCGCTCAAGGACGATGAGATAACCGTTCTTTACCTCTTTTACTTTCATAAGTAGGGTTCCTTTAATTATCCTGTGAATTTGTAGCCGACTGAGCGGACAGAGATAATCCATTGAGGATCTGCGGGGTCGTCTTCGATTGCCTTTCGGAGTTTGACGATGTAGTTGTCAACTGTGCGCGTTGTCGGGAAGACTTCATAGCCCCAGACTTTGTTGAGAATCTCGTTGCGAGAGATGACACGCCCCCGGTTTTCTACGAATAGGCGTAAGATTTTGAATTCTCTTGGAGACATTTCTATTTTTTTGCCCTTTTTTGTGGCTTCGAAATTCTCGAAATCAACGGATATGTTGCCGAAATTATACATCTTGATTGGGGTCGCAGTGCCGCGGCGCCGCAGGACCGCTTTCACTCGTGCCAGAAATTCCACCAGACTGAACGGTTTTGTTATGTAGTCATCTGCTCCTAATTCAAGCCCATACACTTTGTCGGATGCGGATTTTTTGACGCTTACTATTATGATTCCTGCTTGTGACTTCTGTTCTCTCACCCGCCGACATATTTCAAAGCCGTCCACTTTCGGAAGCATGATATCCAGGATAATCAAATCGGGTTTGAACCGCTCGACCAATTCAAGCGCTTTCTGCCCGTCAGTCGCTGTAGCCACTTCGTAGCCTTCCATTTGTAGGTTGTCTTTCATCCCCATCAGAATTGACAGTTCGTCTTCTACTACCAGAACCTTCACCATCTCTCTTCTCCTCATAAAGTGGCAGAAGCACCCGGAAAATACTCCCTTTTCCGAGTTCCGAGTCCACTTCTATTATACCATTATGCGCTTTGACTATACTTTTTACAAGACTTAATCCTATTCCAGTTCCAGTCCTGTGTGTACCTGCCGTGGCGGAGGAACGATGAAATCGTTCAAAAATCGCTTCTATCTCGTTCTCGGGAATTCCGATTCCGTGGTCTTCGACTTCTACTACGCCGTTTTTCTCCTCGGACAGGACACTTATTTTGACCCATTTGTCTGTGCCCGAGTATTTGATGGCGTTGCTTAAAAGATTTAAGGCTACTTGTTCAAGAGATTCTTTGTCGCCCCAGACGAAGACAGGTTTTTGCGGTAGAGAGAAGTCTATGGTGAAACCGGCATAGTGGACATAGTATGCAAAAACCGCTACCGCTTGTCTTGCCACTTCTCGTAAGTCAACCACATCGAAACTGTACTCTTTTTTGCCTTCTTCGAGGCGGGCGAAGTCGAGGACATTTGTGATGAGTCTTGAAAGGCGCTCCGACTCGGCAGCGATGACCTCCATATACTCTAAGAGGCGCTTCTGCTCGGTGATTCTCCCCAGTTGAATCGTCTCGGCGAGCATTCTGATGGAAGTAAGAGGGGTTTTCAATTCGTGGGTGACGGAGGAGATGAATTGGGAACGCATCTTTACGAACTCAATCTCTCGTCTTATACCACGCAAGAGAACGAGAACTCCCAAGCCTGATACGATGATGAGAAGAGAGACTAGGCAAGAGTTTATAAGAGACCTGCCGAACATCCATCCTATCATTGAGCGGATGTGTGAAGAATAGACCTCGCAGGTGATAGGCGGTAGAGGGTTGGGGGTCTCTATGGTGGAGACCAGAAGTTCGGGTAGGATGTTTCGTTTGTCCCCGACGGTATTTGTTACTTTCCCTCCTATTATAAAATTTATCGCCATGTCGGTTTGTATTCCGGGATTAGTAGTAATGGTGCGAATGATTTCCTCTAAGTGGCTTTGGTTGAGGGCGTATGCGAAGACGGTGCGCACCTTTTTCCCTTTCACTGATACTCTTTGCGAGAGGGAGAAGTATGTGAAGGTTCGCGTTTTCGCTCCCACCTGACGCCGAATGTGGCAGTCCCTCTGAGAATAATTGTCAGGTGCCAGAAGATATTCTCTGAAAATGGGGAGGAAGTCGCCCTGCACTCGTGCGATTCTCTCGACAGTCTCCTCTATGGACTCTCGTATCATCTTCAATCGCTTAAAATCATCATCCATCTGGATTTCATAGATGGAGATCAGTTTGTCTATTCGTTCTAGTAGTCTTTCAAAGGTTTCGTAATTGGCAAACTTTTCTGGATGCTCCACGGAGTTTGCGTATGCCTCTTTCAGTATTCTCCCTGCTTCTTCTTTCGCTGCGAATTTTTGCTCAAGATAAAGAAGTCTTGCCTCGGCGCTCAGAGGAACGCCCTCTGAAATGGCATCTGGCGGAGCGGAAAAAACTTCTAACAGTTCTTTTCGGGCGGCTTCTTTGTCTTGGCGTGATAGGAGGAGTTTGGCAATCTGAAATCGCGCAAGGGCTCTTAATTCAGCGTTCTCAATTTCACGCAGTATCTCAAGGCAATCCCGTAGCGCTTCTTCAGTGTCTACTCCGCCCCGTGCGATGCGTGAGAGGCGGATTCGTGCTTCTGTTAGGCGTCTCTGTAACTCCACATCTTCCTGTTCCCATTCGGCACTGAAAGGACGCGTCGGAATGCGCGCCTCTACCCCGCCGAAGGGGCTCGGGGGGTAAAGAACAACTCCTTCTTCTGTTACCATTATCGGTGCGCTTACAATCGTATGCTGTTTCGTTATCTCTGAGATGAACTCGGAAAGCCGCACTGTGGTCGCCTCTTCTGGGCAGAAGATGTTGGCGTCTCGTCTCACCTTTCCTTCTTCGGCTAAGATTGCGTTCTCTATTCGGCTCATCAGCGCTTGTGCTACTATCGCTGCGTTTTCCCTCGCTTCAGTTAACAGGAATGCTGACTCTCTCTGTTGAGCAAACACGCTGATAATCGCCAAGACTCCTGTCGGCACAAACACTGTCAGTAACAGAATCATAGAAATTCTTCGGAATTCTCGTTGTTCGCCTTTCACTTTTCTCGGCCTCTTTCGCCTCTCTAATTATAAACTTGAGTCATTCTTCTCTTCAAGTTCTATCTCGAGAGGCGTTTTTTCATTCAATCAGTCAGTAAGACCTTCCGATGATTGCAAAACTGTAAGCAGAGAGAGTTTCTCTTACCTCTTTCTAGAAATGGTATGATATGGAGAAGTTCCTTACAGTTCGTTCAATCTGAGCACTCGGAGTGGAAATAAACTCTGTATTCAATGCACTTAGACCTCAATCGTATCGTATTCTAACGGGTTCGTAATTTCTGGATTAGAACAGGAGTTTCATATAGGAGACATCTTCGATGCGAAAACCGAAATCGCCTGTGTTGATGAACCCTCTCTTCATATCCTTGTGCATAATCATACGAACCACTTTTGCGAAGGCTTTTTCTTTTTGCGCTTTTGGGTCTTCGCCTTCAACTTTTTCGGGTGCTTGAACCTCGAATCTTGCACGCTGTTCTTGACCGTTTTTGAAGCCGAGCAGAATCTCCAGTTCCATCAGACTTCCTCCTAAGACTCTTCTTTTTTATTTCTGACGAAATAGAAGCCGCAGGGTTTATTTGAGAGAATGTTTCTGTCTTTTAGGTCGTGCTCGTCAACGGGGAAGATTCGGCAGTTGGGGGGGCGTTTTTGGTAATCTGCGCAATAAGAGAGACCTGAAGAGTCGTAGCGCAGGAGAGGGCAGAGGTGTCCGAGTTGGCAGCATGCACCGCAACGGATGCATTCTCCTCTGCGCTGTTGGAATGAGCGTTTCAGGTAGGAGCGACCAAGGGTGAAGTAATAAAAGCGGCGAATCTTACCCCAGAAGAGGCGGAACATTTCTCCTGTCGAAAGGCAATCTTTTTTTCTTTTGTTGCCGTTGTTAGAGTTTTTTGCCCAGATGTTCAATGAATATCTCCTTTATCTCTTGGAGGGGGTAGCCGGAGCGGTTCAGTTTATGGAAGAGTTTAAGAAGATTGACAGTATTTTTAGAGAAGAGAAGACGACCGTTCGGCAGCCGTTTTTCGGGTTTTATGATTCCAAGAAGGAGATACTGATAGACCACTTGCATGCTCAAGCCCGTTTTCTTACATAACTGCTGAGTGCCCAATAGATTTTTTTCGTCAACCTCTTTTTTTCTCATATCTCTCTCCAACGACATCTTAATATGTTATTTTATCACAAGTAGGGAAAAAACTCCATATTTTTTGAACAAGGAATGATGAAGAGGGGACTCTTCGAGAGCCCCCTCTTTTGGGCAAGAATGGTTTTTGTTACTTAAGGATGACTGTTATTATGGACGCTGAGAGTGTCTGCGAGGCAGCGGTGTATCTTCCTATTGCTGCTATGGAGAGGACT
>JAOAAR010000103.1 GCA_026418755.1 Planctomycetota bacterium | reverse complement strand
TCTCCAGAAAATTTTTGTAATCTTCGTAATCTTTCACTGGGATTTTACGCGAGTGCCTGCGGTATCTGTCCTCGAATAGGATTTTGCGCCCTTCTTCTGAAACAGTGTACTTTGCTTCGTAATCGGCATGAGCGCATTGAAGTTTCACCTCCTTCGGAGTGTAGAATACGCGCCATCCAGGAGGAGCTGTCACTGTGATTACATGTCGGGCGCAATAGGAGGTTGTGTAGTGGATAGGGTATCTGCGTGAAGGAAGCGCTACTTCGGAAAAATTGTACTCCACATCAGGCATCCCACAAATGAGAAAGTCCCCTGCCGTCGTTCCGAACCGAACCACATTTATGGTGTAATGCCATCTGAACTCCTTTGACAAATCTTCTGTGTTCTCCAACTTGAAGTCTACCAGTTTTGAGCCAGGGTAGTAACTGTTGGCAGTTGACACCATAAACTTTTGATGCTCTTCAGGAGGGGTGGTGCGAAACCATCCACGCACCCATGATTCCCAAGTACCAGTGTAGGTGTTGAGTTGTTCGAGAGTGGCGCTTAAATCAGGATGAATTCTCACCTCGCACTTGATGTTGCGCATATTATCTTCTGGAGGCGGGACAGGTGTCGGCTCAACCACTCCTCTGAGCGGATTGTGAGTGTATGTGCCGTGGTCATCGTTACGGAAATAAGGGTAGCGGTAGTCTGTTGCGGTCGAGTCAAGGAAGATGAATTTGTTTCCTAACTTGACTTGTGTGATTGCGTGGTTTCCCAAGAAATTGGGTAGGTCGATGAGCGCTTCCGAGTCATTTGTTTGTATCCATATGGGGTATGCCTCGATGTTGAGGGCGCGTAGGAGTGTTGCGGTCAACACCGCCACATCTATGCAGTCTCCGTAGCCCTTCTGTAAGGTCTCCCACGCGGGATGCCCGCACATGCCTGACATAATCGAGCCTTTTATGGAGATGTAGCGGATGTTGCGCTGGACCCAGTGATAAACGGCTGCCACTTTCTCCTCGTCGCTTTTTGCATCTTGCACAATCTTCTCCGCCGCACTTTTGATTGCATCTGTTAGCCTCATATTCTTCTCCAGCCGCTCCGACGCCCATTGGTTCAAATAGACCCAATCCTTAAAAATCGAACCGTATAGGCGGGGAATGACATCTCCTATACTCGGCATATTCGGCTCTTCAATTATTCCAGGGAAATCCCTGTACTCCCAACTGTAAGTCGTCATCTCTTTGCCTACTAAGATTCGCGGCTTAGACTCTTTCTCCTCCATATCGTAGGTTTTGTAGAAGAGTTTTACATCGTTCGGCACAACTATCTCTACATAGGAGAAGACTACGGGCTCCTTCCCTCCGAACCACCAACTTGGGAAAAACATTTTTGCGTCAAAAGGCTTGTACTCGTTAATGCGGTAACGGAATTCTACAATTGAACCTACCTCAACTTTCGGTATGGAGTATGTCACATATTTGCCATAATCGTAAAACTCTCCCTCCCCCGCCGGACTCTCTATTTTCATCTTTGAAGGGTCATAATCACAAACTGTTCCGTCAGGCGCGATAGAACGGGACATCAACACTTCAACTTTTGAGCGACCCTCCTCAAAATAAAGCGAACGGTTTGCAATCTTTAACGCCTCTTTCTTGCAAATCAGAATCGCTGCGTGGTATTCGTAATTATGGTGCCCTTCTTTCGTCAATTCATATCTACCCCAGTCAAGAAGCGTGATGTGCTCTGCATATGGATACTTCTCTTGCGCCTTCTTTGCATCTTCTAACAATTTCTTCACATCCTGCGATGTCTCTTTCTTACCCTCCTGCTTTGCTACATCAAATTTCACACTTTTTACATTATCCACTTTCACGCTCCTGCCGTCCTTCAACTTAAACTTGCCGTTCTCAAATGAGGCAATCTCTCCTTCTATCTCTTCGCCGTTTTGCAGAAAAATGGTGTCACCATATAGCGGCATTAGAAGAGAAGTCAGGAGAATAACAAACAACCTTCTCATATCTTATCTCCTATTTTGCTTCCAAAACAATCCATTCTTGTGCTACCTTTGCACGCTCCGAGAGAAGATGAACATAAGCGGAATACTTCGCTGTCTCTAAAGACAATGAGTTCCGAACAGTCTCATCCTCGAAAACCACTTTTCCGTCCTCAGACTTAAAAGATGCCCTGTAAGAGAGCCCGCTTGCCACATCCTCTGACTTAAACTCTTCCTTTGGCACATAACGCACTTTGAATTTCTCGGGAATCGTTACCACATAGCGATTTCTAATCAGTGTTCGCGTGTTCCACCATAACGGGTTTTCCCGTTCTTCTGTCTCAATCTCTTCTGCTGAATAGTTTATTTCAGGTAACTTGAAGACCAACAACTTTTCTCCTGCTTTTAGCGCCCAGTCAGGAATGTGATATGCATACTCAATCTTCAATGGTTTCGTCGGCTCTTGCAGATTCTCCAGTTTCATCTCATCCAGTACCGCTCTCGTGTCAACATTCTTTAAGAACTTCAGCATATCCCGTTGTAACTCTTCCGGCTTAAGTGCTGCTTTCTTCCGCCAGAACTCCTCCTTTCCACCTCTCACATTTAGTCTTACCCTTGCCCTGTATGTGCCGTCCGGTTCGACCGAACTCTCGACTTCTCGTCCATACAACTCTTCCTTTGCATTCAGAATAGGCACTGTTAGAATTCCTCCGTTCTTTTCGTTTACAATAATCGCAACTCCCCCTTGCATCTCTCCAGGGATGTAGCCAAAGGGAATCTCCGAGGAGAAAGGCGCTAGATACGTCTCTCTGCCATCCAGTTTGCAAAAGACTAACGCATCGTCGAATCCTCCTACCGAAACCGCCTCCTCTACGAATCGTCCTTCTTTGCGTCCTCTGACAAGCAGAAGATGGGCGTCAAGCCCCGCCACTCGCAGCATCGAAACGAGAAGCGCTGCTTTGTCAAGCCCGTTCAAACACCCTTTCTGAAACGATGTCGTAACAGAGTGCGGCTCGTAACGATGTGACCTTAACCCAATCTCCACATAATCCTTCTCTCTTACCAAAAAGTGATACAGCCTCTTCGCTTTTTCTTCTTCCGTCTCTACCCCTTTAATCAACTCCTCTACTTTCTGACGAATGTTCTCATCCGCTTCGAGATTCTTCTTTATCCTCTTATGCAACTCGGCGCCGAGTTTCTCCCACTTCTCTTCAGAGTAACACACAGTAACTGATGGAACAATTTCACTCATAGGCGGCATATCACTTTCACGCAGCAATGCTTTAATGCCAGACGCTACAAATCGCTCAACCACCATCCCTCCTTCTTCTATCTTCTCGTAACTTACAGGTGTTCTCGCTTTGCGATTAAGAATCGCCTTCACGGGGGTTCCTGTGCTATATTCTACAACCACTTCTTTGTGCAGAATCGGCTCGGTTTCTCCGAAGAGAAATTCGGCATAGAACGGCTCTAAAACAGAGATTCTTTTATATTTTGTCTTCACGCAGATGTCTGCCACAGAACCAATGCTCATTTCAGAAAGAGCGAATTTTCGTTTCCTTAGGAGATTGTATTCCGTTAGAGTCGGATATACCGCCCCGTCTTCAACTGCTGTGTCTGAAAGATGCTTAACACTTCCATCCGGAAGAATCGTCCTTGCCCACAAGATATCCACTGCACATCTGTCCGAAAGATACCAGAGCGCACGATTACCAATAGTGTATCTGCCAGCATCTTGCACCACCTGCGCAATATAACGAGTCGTTACCTCTACTCCGGAGCCATCAAAGCGAACATTTGATCGTTCAAACAAAACCACATAGGTCGCATTCGGATAATCACACTCTTTCACTTTTCTTTTAAGCACTTCTTCGAGAAGTTCATCTTTCAATTCGGATACGACTTTTGCCTCGTAACCTGCCCGTAGTTTCTGGAACTCAATCCTTTGTACCTCCGAACGGTTCCACTTATGCTTCTTCCCATAAACATCGGTGAACTCCACTTCGTCTTCACTCATACTCTCAAGTCTACCTTGCACTTCTTCTCCTTTCACCAAGTACGCTGTATCATATCCAACAGGCCGCGCTACTGCTTGCTCTTCCTCTTTCTCTACCCTTTCTGTCGTCGAGGCGGTGAACTTACAACTTGCAAAAACCCCTCCCACTATCAACAGAACTATCAGCAACTTTTTCTCCATCTTCTTATTTCTCCTAAATAGAGTCTACTCTCTAATTTTGCCTCTTGACTACTCTACTTTCAAGTCTTTTATAGATGGACCACTTGCATCTCCATTGCTTTCTTCTTTGTGTAGATAGGAATAAAACTTGCCAGAGAAGTCCGTATAAAACGGAAAGTTTCTGCATCTCCGTTTTGCCTCTCACGACAGAGAGTTGTGTTTGCTTGCGGAGGAAAAGTAAGAAGTCTGAAATAAAAATATGCTAAAATATCGGCAGATGGTAAAGCGTTGTTATGGAAAAAGAGAGAAAGATGGAGTGGACTATAGAGGGAAAAAGGGATGTCAAGAAGAATTTGGAAGAAATCTACCTTAAAAGGAGAGGAGAGTTGTTCGGACTGGCGGTTGCTATGGTAAAAGATGCGCACAGCGCGGAAGATGTGTTGCAGGATGCTTTTACAAAGATGTTGGAAAGAATCGGTTCGTATAAAGAACGAGGAAAAATGTACAACTATTTGGTAAGACTTGTGTACACCTGTGCGGTGGACAGACTTCGGAGGAAAAAGGAGCGCCGCATTGAGGAGGAGGGGGATTTATCCTCTAAAGTTCGTTTGCCTGAAGAGAAAAGTTCTGTACTGGAAGGGGTGCGCCGCTTGCCTGAGGAACAAAGGGATGTTGTGTTGTTGCGTCATTACAGTGGGCTTTCTTTTGCGGAGATTGCGGAGATTTTAGGTGCTCCTCTGGGCACTGTTCTCTCTCGTATGCGTTATGCGCTTATCAAGTTGAAGGAGATTTTGGAGAAGCGAAAATGAATTGCGAGGAGGCAAGAAACCTGATGGTTCTCCATCTTTATGGTGAAATGAGCCAGGAGGATGGAGAGAAGTTAAGAGCCCATCTTGCAGATTGTTTTGAATGTTCTGTGTATTTTGCAGAGATAGAGTCTGCAAATGAACTGCTTAAGCAATTGCCGAGTTTTAGTGAACTTTCTATATCTATAAAGGAGGTTCGGCTATCCCGAGAAGCGAAGATTTCAAGATTTGGGAGAGTAGCAGGAGTTGCTGTATTTGCATCTTTGGCTGCTGCGATTCTTATTGGACTCATTCTCCATTTTTCTTCTGTTGTCTCTGTTGAAGTTGCACAGAACGGCAGTCAGAATGCTATATTATTTTCATTTTTTTCTGATTTTGCCCGTGTCTTTTCCTCTCTCGAATATGACATTCTTAAAATCAGAAGAGAAAGAGGCGGAAATGATGCTCTTTTTACAATTCGGGTGAGTTGCATTGAGCGTGAGATGGAAGAATTGCAAAATGCGCTCAAAGAAGAGAGTTTATGGGATTGAGTTGTTTGGTTTTTTGGAGGTGTTTTTTATGCGTGTTCTCTTTCGTTTAACAATCTGTATGGCTGTTCTTGCTCTTTGTGTACCATTTGCGCTTGCCCAGGAAGGGAAGGGACCGAAACTGCCCGGCAAGGAAGATATTGAATGGGCGGCGCGTATTGTCAGAATTTTCCATCCTGAATTGGTGGAAAGGATGCACAAGGCGCGAGAAGAAGGACGAGAAGAGGAGTTTAGAGAATTGGTGAGGAAAGTGATGGACACGGCGAAGGCGTTGGAGGAAAAGGCTCTTGCTTATGCGAAGGAACGAATGAAGGATTTGTTTGAGGAGATGATGGGTGCAAGGAAGGAGAAGAATTGGGAGAGATACACGAAGATGTTATTGGAAGTGTTGGAGCGGATGCGTAACGAGATGAAAGAAAAACCTGGGGAAAAAGGGGAGAAGCCATTTCCTCCACCCGGAGAGAAGAAGGGAGATAAACCGCCTATGCCACCGGAACCGTTCGGACCTGAGGCGGACAAAGGACCGAAGCCTCCGAGGCCACCTGAGCCTCCTTCAGAAGAAGAGATAGAAAAGGCACTGGAGTTGTTGGAGAAGATTGACCCTGAGTTTGTCAAGAGGTTGAAAGGCACGGAAGATAAGGAATTGAGGAGGCGAATGACGATGGAGGCGGTTTTCCGTGCTCGTGAGTTGATGGAATTGAAGGAACGCGACCCTCATATGTTTGAATTGATGGTGGCAGAGATGAAACTGAAACGGAGAATCGAGGAGGTTGTCCATCAGTATCACAAGACAGACAATCCGGATAAGAGAGATGCTCTTAGAGAAGAACTGAAGGAACTGCTGGAGAAGTTGTTTGACATCAAGATTCAGATGCAGGCACACCAGATTGAGAGGTTGATGAAAGAGTTGGAAGAACTGAAGGCGATGCATAAGAAGCATATGGAGAACCGCGACAGAATCATTGAGAAGCGGCTGAAGGAACTTCTTGGGGAGAACGAAGGCGGGTTCGACTGGTAAATCCGTCATAAGCCACCTTTGAGCGGGCAACGGGCAAAGGGCGAGTTTTTGAAGACTCGCCCTTCTTTTTGCTCTTGGGATGGGATTTCATTTTAGAAAGTAATCTGTTTCTGGATGTGCTCTGAGAAAAAGTTATAATTGTTTGTGGCTTTTAGATAGGAGGGAGATGAGGATGAGTAAAAAATCTGGGGTTGAGTTGGACAAAAGCCTTATCAAAGGAGTGGTTGAGACGGATGGATTGAATGCGCTTTCGGAGGAAGTGCGCAAATCCTATGCTATTGCTTACAAGACTGCTTGTGAACTGCGAGAACTCCGTCTCTACAAACTGCTCCAGAGCATCGTTTCAGGATTGAACGAGAACGCTTTGAAGACAAGGACTGAAAAACTGCGCCTTGTCGACGAAGGAGATGGGCTGTCTCTTATACACATCT
>JAOAAR010000102.1 GCA_026418755.1 Planctomycetota bacterium | reverse complement strand
AGAATACAACGGCTCTCTTGACGAGACGATAGCGGCGGGCAGTGGGGTTGCTCAACTCTTCTATCAGCGAGGGGACTTTACAGCGATTCTCGGGCTTCGCCGCGATTCCTACTCTTCCTTTGGTCCAGAAACATCTCCGCGCGCTGCACTCTCTTATCAACACAAAAACTGGCTCATCCGAGTTGCCGCCGGCAAAGCCTTTAGAGCGCCCGCTATCTCTGACCTTTACTTGCCTCCAACCTCTTATATGGGAATGACCTTCC
The DNA here is from genome assembly GCA_026418755.1 of Planctomycetota bacterium. Taxonomy (GTDB): domain Bacteria; phylum Planctomycetota; class SKW154; order SKW154; family SKW154; genus SKW154. The sequence continues at coordinate 6,745 of JAOAAR010000102.1, read as the reverse complement.
GCGGTAACCCTAACCTTAAACCCGAATACGCCTATACCTACGAAATAGGATTACGCAAGTTTAAAACCATCAAAGAGCGTGAAAACAGGAGGCACAATCTGACCGCTAAGACCGATTTCACTCTCTACACAACCGACGCAAAGGACTTTTTCGATTACATCCTTGTTGACCCTGCCACCCTTACATTTGAACCGCGCAATGTCACACGCACCTCTATCTGGGGCGTAGAGTTTCAATCCGTTCTCTCAAACATCATTACCCCTCGCCTCAACCTCCTTATCAACTTCTCCTATACCGATGCGAGATACAAGGAGTATCCTCAAGACCCATTCGTCGAGGGCAAAAATGTTGAATACATCCCACGCCATTCAGGCTCTGCCGCTCTCTCTTACAATTTTCCGAATGGAACCAGATTTCTCCTTTATTGCAGAGCATCCGACCACAGAAACACAGACCCGCAGAACTATAAAGTCAACAACCTCCATTCTTACTCGGTTTTCGGACTCCGCTTCGAGTCACCTCTTATCTCTCCTGAAAAAGAGAAAAGATGGGGAGGCTCGAGTTTTCTGTTCCTATCGGTCGACAATCTACTCGACGAAAAGTATTTCGAGGTTAAAGGCAGTCCTGCGCCGGGGCGCACATTCTCTGCTGGTGTTAAGGTAGAGTTCTGATGAAAGAAAGGTTGAACGAGGCAAAGAGCCGCATCAAGACGCTTGTAAAAAGAGCGCAAAGAAGACTCTTCCTCCACTTTTTCATCCATTACATGCTCCTTTTGTACGCACTTGAAGCCCCTTTACTACTCTTTTCAGCGCTCTTTCTCCTTCCCAATCAGAGAACTCTTCTCTTCTTCTTTTTCATTCTCATCCTCTCGCTTTTCAATATCATCCTCTCTGCTTTGTTGGCAAAGAGAAAAACGACTCCTCTTCTATCTGCCCTCGCTCTTGACAAAACATCAGACTTGAAAGAGCGAATCACAACCTCTCTATTCCTTCTCGAAAAACCGAGCCTTTCAGAGGCAGAAACTTTTGTTCTTCTTGATTCTTTGAGAGTGGCTTCATCCCTTAACCTGCGCAATCTTTCTGCTCCTCCTCTTCCCCGCTGGACATTTGCGCTTCTGTGGCTTTATCTCGGTTGTCCTTTGAGCCTTATTTTTGCATATGAAACCAATGGCTTGCAGCCGGAAGAGCGTATTCTTATCAAGGTGAGTGAGAGAATTCAAGGTGCGTTCCGAGATACATCTCAATATGTCAGAGAGACTGCTGAAAAACTGCGCAAGACGGCAAAAGAATCCGATTCATCACAAGCAAAACAACTTCTTTTGCAACTGATGGAGACCATCTCTGCGGTCAAGAAAGAGTCAAAAATGGTGGAGGAGTCATTTGAATCTTCTTCGTCTTTGAAGGAGTTGATGAAGGCGTTGGGTGGTGGTTCTGAATCTTTGCGTTCACTCGGCTCTGATGGTGCAGGTTTAAGTCAGACCGCTGGGGAACTGGAAAAACTTTCTTCTGCCATTCAGCACCAGACCGAACTCAAACTCCTTTTGAACAAGGCTGCCGCCGCACTATTACGGCAGGATTACAGGGAACTTAAAGAGACCCTCGAAGGCATCAGAGAAAGGTTGAACTTGACAAAAGAGTCTGCGACTGAAGCCGAGAATGCGATAAGGGCAGCCGGGGGGCTTCCTCTTCCAGGAAAACCCTCCACGACTGTGACTACTGAACCTTATGTGAGTGCAGAAGAAGGAGAAATTTCTCCTTCTCAAAAGGAGATTTTTGCTCCATCTGACTTGGAATACTATCCTGAGGAGTTGAAGAGGGTCATTCGTGCCTATTTCTTGCGCAAATGAGGCTAACCTGCGAGTAGACAGGAGTAGCGCTTCTTCATCCTTGACACGGAATTTCTACTTCGCTAAAATTCCCATCATTCGAGGGGAGAATGTTGAGAGAAGTAGTAAAACTGACTTTGTTGCTCTTGTTAGTGGTGGGATGTCGCTGTAGCGATAATCATGCCTTTGTTCAACTGCCCCCTCCTATCGCTGCTCCTCAAGGTACTCCTCTTGTAAGAGTGCTGCTTAAGAGAACTTCTGATGCGGTCTCTGTAGAATGTTTGTGGCGTGCGCTCATCAAATTGGATGAGAAGAAGGGAAAGACCGCAAAAATAGTTCCTCTTGAACCTTTCACAAAACTGCTTCTCCGTTTGTCAGGAGAAAACCTCTATATTGAGAACCTTGGGGAAACAGCCTCTGAGGTTACTCTTGAGACAGAGATGGATGGGATGCTGGTCTTGGATGGCAAGAGGTACCGCGGGCGGTTCTTCATCTCTGTTTTTGAAAAGACAATCTGTGTCGTCAACATTCTGAATCTGGAATGCTATGTGGCAAGCGTGATAGGGGGTGAGATGGGAGATAGGTTCAAGCCTGCAGCGTTGTGTGCGCAAGCGGTTGCCGCTCGCACATATGCCCTTTGGCGAATCCAGAGCGGTGCCTCGAAGAAGTGGCACATCACTGCGGGTCCTGAAGCCCAAGTTTATGGCGGCGCAGATATCGAGTCTGACGCGACAAGGGAAGCCACGAGTGCAACGATGGGTTTTGTTCTCACTTATGAAGGGAGAATTTTCCCTGCATTTTACAGTTCCACCTGCGGCGGCTGGACATCTTCTGCGGAGTTCGTCTTCGGTGGAAAATACGAGCCTCCGCTAAAAGGCGGTGTGGAATGCTTATACTGCGACATCAGTCCTCACTTCAAGTGGAGTGTTTCTGTTTCTGAAGAGGAACTCTTACAGGTTGCTCGCTCACTCGGTGCGGAACCTACCTCGGTCAAAGAGGTGATTCCCAAAGAGTCTGACCCTGTAGGGCGCTTCAAGTTTCTTGAAATTATTACAAACATAGGTATCTTGAGAATTGGAACGGATAAGTTTAGAGCACTCATCGGGCGCAACAGAATCCGTTCTACAATGTTTTCAGTCACGAAGGGAGAAGAGAATAAATTTTTGTTTAGCGGCAAAGGCTGGGGTCACGGCGTAGGTATGTGCCAATGGGGTGCAGAGAAGATGGCAAGACTCGGCTTTAGCACAGAAGAGATTTTAAAATTTTATTATCCCTCAGCCGAAATCACTCGGAATTATTAAGAGGAAAGTTATGGCGACGAGATTATTAGTAACAGGAAGACCTGGCTGCGGAAAAACAACACTTGTGAAGGCGCTTCTCAAGCGTTTTCCGAACCGATTCTGTGGTTTCTACACAGAAGAAGTCCGAGAGGGAGACCTCCGCTCGGGGTTCACAGTAGCAGATGTGAGGGGCTTACAAAGACTCCTTTTCGCTTCCGTCTCTTTCTCGAAGGCAAAGAAGCGCGTCTCGAAGTATGGAGTTGATGTCGCAGCGTTCGAGACCGTAGCGCTCAAGGAGATGGAACGCTCTTTAGAAGAGAAAACACCGCTGGTGATAGACGAGATTGGTAAGATGGAACTTTTCTCGGAACGGTTTCGCAATCTACTTGAACAGGTTTTTTCATCTCCTCTGTTCGTCGTTGCCACGGTTCATTCTCATCCTCATCCGTTCACGGATGCCCTCAAGAGACGGAGTGATGTCGAACTTCTGTTTCTTGACCGCTCAAACTTTGACGAGACCCTCTCAAAGTTGACCTTTTGCACTGCAAGTTTTTTTGAGAGAAGGAAGCAAAAAGGATTTGAAGCAGGGGAGGAGATAAAAACATCTCTGAAGGGGTGAAAGTGAAGAAAGTAAGGATTAGTGCTGAGATTCTTTTTGACGGTGAAGGGCATATTCGTCGAAATGTCCGTCTTACGCTTTTCGGTGGAAGGGTTGTCAGTATTGAGGAGAAAATTGACAGAAGAAGAGAGGACGCTGAAATACGACTTGACTCGGCACTCGTTCTACCTGGTTTTGTGAACGCTCACACTCACCTGGAATTGAGCCGCCACCAAGCCGAAGTGAAAGACGCCGACTTTATAGAATGGCTTTATCAAATGCGGCTTAAACTGGACGCTGCAACCAAAGAAGAACTTACAAAGGCAGCACTGAAAGGGATTGAAGAATCTCTTTCAAGTGGCACTTCTGCACTGGTTGAGCATACCAATGCTGAAGCGTCGCTTTCCCCCCTTCTTGAAGCGCCTTTGCGCTCTGTAATCGCTTTTGAAGCCGTGGGTTATAACCAGACGGATGTGAAAAAAGAGAGAATTCTTGCTCACCTAAGAGGTGTCAAGAAGAATGATATGCACCGTCTGGCTATAGCACCCCATTCACTCTACCGCGCAAGTGAGGACCTCCTCCGTTTCTGTGCCGATGTCGCAAGCAAAAACTCGCTTCTTATATCCTGTCATATCTCCGAAACAAAGGAAGAGGTCGAGTTCTTCAAATACGGCACAGGCAGATTTCGCTCTCTTCTTGAACGCTTCGGAGCGATCCCTTATCTCCCCAATCCTTCCGGCAAGTCTCCCCTCCTTTTACTGGATGACTTAAACCTTCTCACAGAACGGACTCTTCTTGTCCACTGTAATTATCCCGAAGGAAACGACTTTGCGCTAATAAAGAAGCGCGGTGCTACTGTCGTCTATTGTCCGCGTTCCCATTCTTTCTTCCGCCATTCCCCTCACCCTCTCGAACTCTTCCTCGAACAAGACATCCCCGTGATTTTCGGGACGGACAGCCTCGCTTCCACTCCGTCCCTATCGATTCTGGACGAACTGAAATTCGTCAAAAGAGAAAGACCTGCCCTTCCTGCTGAGAAACTCCTTTCTCTTGCCACACGAACAGCGGCAAGGCTCATTCTCGGCGAAGAGTTTGGAGTCATAAGAGAAGGAGCGCCAGCAGACCTCTGTGCCATAAAACTTCCTCATCACCCTGCGAGTGATAACTCCCCGTTGGAGTTAGCCCTCCATCCAGAAAGCGAAGTGAACCTCACGGTTGTCGGAGGCAAGGTGGTCTTCCAAAAGTGAGTATTTTCAAGAGAGTGGGTTTTAGTCTGATTTTTCTTGTAATCCGATGTGCTTAATCTATACTTTACACTCGATTGGAGGAAGGAGACTTTTTATGGAACAGGAACAAAAGTTCATTGTCTCTTCCAGTCCTCATATAAGGGATGTCGAGTCCATTCCAAAGATAATGTGGACGGTTGTTCTCTTTCTGGCTCCTGCTGCGGTTGCAGGGTGCTACTTTTTCGGCTGGGATAGATTCAACAGGACATTCTCTTTCCGACCAGTCCTTGTGGTTCTTGGTGCGATTTTAGTAGCGGTTGCCACGGAGGCGGCTATGCTGCACCTTCGGAAACAGCCTCTCAGACGCGCCCTCGATGGCTCTGCTGTCATCACCGGACTGCTTTTCGCAATGGTTGTGTCGCCTGCTGTCCCTTGGTATGTTGTCGTTTTTGGCTCTTTCATCGCCATAGCAGTCGGAAAGCAACTCTTCGGCGGACTGGGGCATAATATCTGGAATCCTGCATTGGTCGGACGCGCATTCGTCACGCTCGCCTGGGCTGAGCCGATGACAAGGTGGTGGGTAGAACCTCTTAATCCCGCATACGCTACTGTGCAGGCTGCAAGCGCTGCTACCCCCCTCTCCGCAGTCAGCCTCTCCAAAGAAGTCTCTTTCTCCATCAAGAATCTCTTCTGGGGATATGTGCCAGGATGCCTCGGAGAAACCTCCGCTATTATGCTTCTATTAGGCGGAATCTTTCTCATCATCTTCAAATACGCTGACTGGCGCGTTCCTCTTACATATATCGCCTCGACCGTGCTTCTCTGTATGGCGATTCCTTACAAAAATGCGCCACAATGGTTCAAATCACTTCCTTGGTACGAGGAGATGGCGTTTTACGCTTTTTCTGGGGGGCTCTTCCTTGGCGCTTTCTTTATGGCTACGGACATGGTCACATCTCCTATAACGCCGAAAGGAAGGTTTATTTTCGCATTGGGTTGCGGGATTCTCACTGCCCTCATCAGAAAATTGGGAGGATACCCTGAAGGTGTCTGTTACTCCATTCTCATTATGAACACTTGTGTTCCACTGATTGACAGGTTCACCAAGCCTGCACGCTTCGGGCTTTCCACGCTCAAAGCGCAACGGCAGAAGCAGTCCCAAGCAAAAGCGGCATAAGGAGGTTTAAAATGGGTGAGAAGGCGCGCTTCTCTATAGTGCTCCTTTCTATTGCGGGTGCTTGTGTTGCGGCTCTCGGAGGCGTCTATTTCGGAGTCAAACAGAAACTGGATGAAGCACGCTTGCAGAAGATGTTGGAGGCTGCTTCCGCCGCTTGTAGAATAGGCGATAAAGAATGTATCTCTCCTGCGCAGATGAAAGAGTATAAAAGAACAGGCAGATACACGGACGAAAACGGTGTCGAGAGAGAAATCGTTTACTTCGAGCCTCCGACAGGCTATGTGGTAGAATCCTCAGGTAAGGGCTACGCTGGAAAGGTGACGGTTGTTGTTGGTTGGGATAAGGAACTGAAACGGATTCTTCATATTGTTGTCACAGACCACAGGGAGACGCCTGGACTCGGTGCGAATGTGAAGCAGAAGAACTCCGAGAACACTTTGTGGGATGTGGTCGGGGGGAGTGCGAAAGACGAAAGCGAGTTGCGCCCATGGTTTGAGCGCCATTTTGATGGCTTATCTCTTGAGCAACTAGTTCCAAAACAGGAGCCAATCAGCCTTGTCCTCAAAGATGGTAGTAGAGTTGGGGGCGAGGTTTTCAGCGAGGATGCTCACACAATCACACTCATCTCTGGAGGCGAAA